>NZ_CABPTS010000016.1:0-51565 GCF_902460385.1 Streptococcus sp. Marseille-P7376 | reverse complement strand
TCTCCAATTCTATTCCTATGACGATCTCATCAAACAGATGGAGCGCTATCTCTACAAATCCAATCGATTGCCCATGCAAACTTTAAACTGGATGTCACCTATCGAAATAAGAAAAACTCTACAAGGAGCTAGCTCCTTGTAGAGAATACCATATCAAGTTTTTAGATAACTTTCGTTTGGTCTCACATCATTGACAAACGTACACAAGCCAAAGGGGCTCGCTGTATCAACTGTTAATCAGCTATCTCAATCCGCCAGCTAGCAGCTGTTTTTCTTTCTTGGATAAACTTACTGTAAATACCTTGTTTGGCTAGTAAGTCTTGATGTTTTCCTTGCTCGACAATACGGCCTTGATCCAACACCAGAATCTGGTCTGCATGCTCAACCGTCTTGAGTCGGTGGGCAATCATGATAATAGTCTTATCGCGAGTCAAAGCCTGAATAGCCTGCATGAGGGCTTCTTCATTTTCTGGGTCAACATTGGCTGTCGCTTCATCCAGAATGATAATAGGCGCATCCTTGATAATAGCCCGAGCGATGGAAATGCGCTGACGCTCACCTCCAGAAAGACTGGCACCTCCTTCACCAATCTTGGTGTCATAGCCATCAGGCAGTGAGAGGATAAAGTCATGACAGGCCGCTTTCTTGGCAGCCTCTATCACTTCTTCCTGACTGACCTCCGGCTTGCCAAAACGAATGTTATTAGCAATGGTATCCTCAAAGAGATAGACGCTTTGGAAGACAAAGCTGAAATTACGAATCAGGCTGTCATAGCTGTACTCCTTGACATCATGACCGTCCAGACTGATACTTCCTTGGTCCACATCCCAGAAGCGGGCAATGAGGTTGCAAAGCGTTGTTTTGCCTGATCCAGAAGGTCCGACCAGAGCAGTTGTTGTTTTTTCGGGAATGGTGAGGGAAACCCGGTCAATGATTTTCTTATTTCCATAAGAGAAGCTAACATCTCTCAGCTCAATCCGCCTGCTCTTAGGCTCAATATCCTGACCGCTGATGTCCATCGGCTGGATAGCCAAGACTTGATTGACCATATCAACCGACAGATCAACAATGCGTAAGAGCGCTGAAAAACTGCCTACACCATCCAGATTTTCATAGACCATAAAACCACTGATAATCATCATGATAGCCACTAGCAACTCCATGCTACCATTCAGATAAAAGTAGATTGAGAAGAGCCCCATAAAGAGTCCAGTCAGCTTGGTAATCATACCTTGAAGGGCAATATAAGGCGAAGTGACTAGGGCCAGCTTGGTATCTAGTCGGCTCTTTGCATCAATCGTCCGCGATAGTTTCTTGCTAGATCGGCTAGCTAGATTGTAGTTCTTGACTTCAGCAATACCTTGGCTGTACTCGAGAACCACTTCGACTAGGTTCATATCTGCCCTATGCTTGATATCCGATACCTTACCCGCCTGCCAGCGCATGAGGCTATTGGGCAAGAGAAAAAGAATCAGCCCCACCAGCAGAACCAAACCGATCCGCCAGTCATAAAGAAAGACTAGAATCGTAATCAAAGCACACGAGAGAAAGCCCTGGACTGTCATCATGACCACCCGCGTCGCCACGTCGGATAAGGCTTCCAGTGTATTGGTTGTGACACTGGTGATTTTTCCTAAACTAGTTTGATTGAAATATCCCATGGGCAGATAGCGCATGTGCTGGGCAATCTCAATCCGTTTCTGAGCACAGGTATGATAGCCAGCTTCTGTCTGCAACATGGTAATTTTCAGAGTAATCCAGACATTAAGCAGAACAGAAACAGCCATAATAATCAAGGACAGCCAAAAAGTTTGCATGGACAGATTTTTCTCAATCAACCCCATGATTACTAGACCAATGGCTGGAATACGCAGGGCGATAATGAAGGATTTGATTACCCCCAGATAGATGGATAGATAAAATTTTCTGCAATCTTCTGGCTGGCAAAATTCAAAGAATTTTTTCAGTATACTAAGCATGAGCTACCCCTCCTTCCAGCTGGTCTCCATCCTTAACCGCTATATGAGCCTGCCACATGGAAGCATAAATCGGACAGGTCTCTAACAGTTCCTTATGACGCCCTTGAGCCTCAAGTCGACCGGCATTAAGGACTAGAATTTGTTCTGCCGTCTTAATGGTTGACAGACGATGGGCAATAACAATCAGCGTTCGACCCTCAATCAGCTTAGCCAGGCTGGACTGGATACGAGCTTCATTTTCCGGATCAGTATAGGCTGTCGCCTCATCTAAGATAATGATCGGTGCATCCTTAAGCATGGCACGAGCAATAGCAATCCGCTGACGCTCACCACCGGACAAATGACTGCCGCCAACACCAACGCGAGTCTGAAAACCTTCTTCCAGCTGCAGGATAAAGTCATAACAGCCACACTTTCGAGTAATTTCCATAACTTCTTCATCCGAGGCTGCAGGATTTCCCATGCGGATATTATCCATAATACTTTCATCAAAAAGGTAATTATCCTGAGTAACATAGGCAATCTGCTGACTGTAATAATCCAGCGGTAACTGGCGGATGTCGACTCCACCGTAAGTAATCTGACCAGAGGAAACATCCCAGAAGGAAGCCAAGAGTTTGGCAATGGTGGACTTACCTGACCCCGAAGGACCGACCAATGCATTGATACTGCCTTCTTTGATAACAAAGGAAATCCCATGCAAGACCTCTTCTTCTGCAGAGTAGCCAAAAGAAACATCTTTCATAACCAAATCACACCCCTGAGGTTTTTCTGCCAGACCAATCGGTCTTTCCAAATTTTCCTTTTCCAAAATAGCAATGACTTCTCCAAAGATAGATCCTACCTTGCGCAATTCGTCCATATAGCTAGCCACCAAAATCAAAGGTGTCAGCAGGCTGAGTGACAAGATAATCATAAGGATGAAATTGCCTGCACTGACGCTTCCTCGCAGATAAAAATAAGTTCCAGCCGGTAGCAGAAAGAGTAAGCCAGAAGGTAGAAAAGCTGTCACAATAGCCATTTCCACATTGAATTTGCGCATCCATTCGATAAAACAGTCCGCTCCTTCTTTAGCAGCTTTGACAAATTTATCGTAGGAGAATTTCTCCTTGCCAAAAATCTTGATGACCTCAATCCCATTGATATATTCAACAGCCGTATCGTTGAGTTTCTTGGTCTTAACAATGGTATTCTGATAATCAGCTTCGCTGTTAGCCGCCATCCGAATATATGCTAGAACAGCGATAGGTAGACTTAAAAGCGAAAACAGAGCCAGCCGCCAGTCAATGACAAACATGGCTACCAAGATCAACAAAGGGCCAAAAAGACCAGATGTGAACTCAGGAATCAGATGGGCCAAGGTGGTCTCGGTCGCATCCACCCGTTCCACAATAATGTTCTTGTAGCTGCCAGAAGACTGATCTAAGACCGTTCCTAGAGGCAAGAGTCGCAATTTCTCGGTCAGACGGTAGCGCATCTCCGCCAGAATCTTAAAGGTTGCTGTATGGGAAAGCAGGGTAGAAATACCATGAAACCCCCAATAAGCTATCCAGAAAAGACCGACCCAAACAGACTGGACCAGATAGAAATTCCAATCCCGGTTGCCAGCCAAGAGCTGATTAATCATATTTCCCACCAAAAAGTAGGGTAGAAAACCAGCTAGCACAGAAGCAAAGGCAAAAGTCAAACTGAGAATAAAATAGAGTTTGTGATGGGAAACAAATTCCCAAATCCAAGCAAAGACAGATTTTTTCTTCATATCAAATCCTTCTTTCATCAATAAACAGGGAGTTTTATGAACCACCAGTTTCTTTTTATTATAAATTCTGACAATTCTAATGTCAAGAGAATTAAAGAGACAGAGAAATATTTTTATCAATCCTTATGCTTAATGCTTTTTCCACTTGTAAAATATTACAAAAGGAGCTTATGGACAAGCCCCTTTTGTAATATTTTACTTTTTATCAGGTGCATAAATCATGCCAGTACAGTCGAAATCTTCCTGCCGATGAAAGCCGTTCCCTTGATAAAAAGCTAGATTTTTGTCTGACTGCTCCGTTGCCAGCTGAATTTGGTAAACATCTTCAAATTTTTCTAGTGTTTGCTGAAGAAGACTCCGGCCAATCCCCTGACGTTGGTAGCTTGGATGCACCAGCAAATCCTGAATAAACACAATAGAGACGCCGTCTCCGACCGCTCGAATCAAACCTACCAGCTCCTCATCGTCATAGGCCGCCATCACAAACAAAGACTGATGGAATGCCTGCTCCAAATGCTGAGGATGATTGGTATAGTTGCTCCAACCAACTGAAACATAAAGGTCTAAAATAGCCGTAAAAGGTAGTTGAGAATTTGTCTTATAATGAATCATAGTCCTCTCCTTGTTTTGTCGCTTGTACTGACACCTTAAACTACCTTCTTAGATTTCCACTTCACTAGTCCGAGAAATTGTTTGAGGTTTACTGAAAAAACTTGTTTTAGGTTCGCTTTCCTTACTCTTCCTTCTTCTCTAGCTTTTCTCGCTCAAGGCGAAGTTTGCGATTTGGATTTAGCCGGTTGAAGAGTTCTTCCAGCTTTTTGGCATTCCAAACATCTGCTGCTGAGACAAAGTTGCCATTTTCATCTCGGAAAGATATTGGTTTATCACCCATTACATATCTCCTTAGTCAACAAATTCAAACTCAAACTTACCGATGCGCACCAAATCTCCGTCCTTGGCACCACGCGCACGAAGTGCTTCGTCAACGCCCATACCGCGCAACTGACGAGAGAATTTCATGATGGACTCATCTCGGTCAAAGTTGGTCATTGTAAAGAGTTTTTCTAGTTTATCACCTGAAAGCACCCATGTAGCATCATCATCACGGGAGATTTCGAAGGCTGGCGCTTCTTCGTCAAAGCCATAATAAGCCTCGTCTTCCATATCAGATTCTTCATAAAGCAGAAACTCAGGTGTCTTATCCAGCAGCTCAGCTGTCGCATCCAAGAGCGTGGCAAGCCCCTGCTTGGTCAGACTAGAAATAGGGAAAATCTGCGGTAACTCTTCAAATTCATCATAGTTAGCAGCCAATTTTTTCTTAAATTCTTTCAAATTTTCTGCACTGTCAGGCATATCCATCTTGTTAGCTACAATAATCTGTGGCCGCTCCATCAAGCGCAAATTATAGGACTCCAGCTCTTTATTGATCGCAAGATAATCCTCATAAGGGTCGCGTCCCTCACTAGCTGACATATCAATGACATGCAGGATAACCCGTGTCCGCTCAATATGACGAAGAAACTGGGTGCCTAGGCCTACTCCCTGACTGGCTCCTTCGATCAATCCTGGCAGATCGGCTACAGCAAAAGACTCGCCAGACTGAGTCCGAACCATGCCCAGATTAGGAACAATCGTGGTAAAGTGATAGGCTCCGATTTTGGGCTTGGCTGATGTAATCACACTCAGAAGGGTTGACTTGCCAACCGAAGGAAATCCAACCAGACCAACATCGGCCAGCACTTTTAGCTCCAGCAGCAATTCTCTTTCCTGACCTGGCTCCCCATTTTCAGAAATTTCCGGAGCAGGATTTTTGGGTGTAGCAAAGCGAATATTGCCACGACCGCCACGACCGCCATGCGCCACGATAAATCGTTGCCCGTGCTCTATCAAATCTGTAATCACCTTACCGGTCTCAGCATCACGCACGGTCGTCCCCTGAGGTACACGGACAATCAAATCCTCCGCTCCTCGACCATGCATTCCCTTAGTCATCCCTTTTTCGCCAGATTGAGCCTTAAAATGACGATTGTAACGAAAGTCCATCAAGGTACGCAAACCTTCGTCTACAACAAAAATCACGTTACCACCACGACCGCCATCGCCGCCCCAAGGTCCGCCATTGGGTACATATTTTTCTCGACGAAAGGCCACCATGCCATCGCCGCCCTTGCCAGCCTTGACCTGAATCTTGGCTGTATCTAAAAACATACTCATATAAATTCTCGCTTCTTTTTTACTCTAAAAAAACGCCTTGCAGCGTTTAGGATTAGAAGATTGCGCTGATAGCTGATGCAAAAATTGCACCGACTGTTACAAGTAACATGATTACCACGACCAGCATTGTCAATTTTTCAAATCCAGTTTTTTTACGTTGTCCATTGTCTCCAAAAGCCACTTTATTACCTCTTTTATAAATTACTTCTTTTTATTTTAACATGAAAAAGCAGGTTTTTCAAATGGTAAGTGGAAGAAATGTCCAGAAGTCCCTTTAAAACCTGTCAATTGCAGACCCTTTCAACTAAGCAGCCAAATGCTAAGAGGAAAGCTAGTCTTCCTTTTTTACAAAGGAAAAATTTCGCACTTTACCGACCTCAAATTCAGATTCCCGACAGCTTTGATAGCTTGCATTGAGAATAGCTCCGATAATCAATAGTTTAGCAATGATGATAAACCACACCATAATCACTACTACGATAATGGAACTGAAAAAGCGAACGTCAACCAGATGATTGACATACTTGTCCATGTAAGCCGAAAACAGATTTAGCAAGGCCATGATAGCGAATACAACAAAAGCGCTGCCCGGCAGAACATAGCGGATTTTGTTAATTTTCACATTGGGCAGAAAATAATAAAGTAAGGCCACAGTAACCAGCAGCAAGAAGTAAATCAATGGCTGAGTCAGATTTTGCAGATACAGATAGGTTCTTTCATCAATTTCCCAAAAATTGCGGATAAAGATCATCGACATATGCCCGAACATAGTCAAAAAAAGGGCAAAAGCAAAGAGCAGCTGGATTCCCAAGCTGACTACTAGACTGAGCAGACGATGGGAAATGACTCCTCGACTTTTAGCAACTCCGTAAGCCTTATTAAAGGCCTTTTGCAAAAAGTTCATAGACTGCGAAAAAGTCCATAAGGCTGAAAGAATGGAGAAACTCAGCAAACCAGAAGAAGGCTGAGTCAAAACATCTCTGACAATTTTTGCTACTACCTCATAAAAAGTTTCTGGAAGCACATCTTCAATCACTTCCAAAAAATCGGCTACTGGAATCTGAAAGTAGGGCAGGATATTGACGAGAATCAAAAGCAGTGGAAAGACCGAGATCAGTGAATAATAAGCCACTGCAATACTCGTAATATCCGTCTCAGCTGATTGATAAAATCCAAAAAAAGCTCCTAAAAACTGATTCTTCCGAACCCTTTCAATCCATTTCTTCACTCCTATCCTCCTTCAAAAAAGAAGGATTGAGAAATGCTTTCTCAACCCTTGCTGTTTTTAATAAGTTCCTTCTTCACCCTGACTAGTCAAGATGCGAGGACCGTCTTTAGTAATCACAAACTGATGCTCATATTGGCAAGAAAGTCCGCCATCAAGGGTTTTATGAGCCCAACCTGTTTCATAATCCGTATCAATTTCCCAAGTTCCAGTTGAAATCATCGGCTCGATAGTTAAGACCATCCCTTCCCGCAGACGCAGGCCGCGACCAGCTCGGCCGTAATGAGGAACCATTGGCTCTTCGTGCATAGTTGGACCAACCCCGTGGCCAACTAGATCTCGCACGACACCATAGCCATGACTTTCAGCATATTCTTGAATCGCTGCCCCAATGTCACCGATTCGATTGCCAACCTTGGCAGCCTCAATCCCCCGATAAAGGCATTCTTTGGTCACATCCATCAGCTTTTGCGCCTCTGGACTGACTTGACCAACTGCGTAAGCCCAGCAAGAATCAGCTACACCGCCCCGAAATTCCACTGTGTGTTTTTTCATTTCAGCGACATTGTTAAAATCTAACTTAGAGACATCCAATTCAGCTTTATCCACCAAACCAACAACCATGTCAACCTTGATCACATCACCTTCTACCAATCTCTGATGACGAGGAAAGGCATGGGCAACTTCGTCATTAAGCGAGCAGCAAGTCGCATAAGGATAATCCATGACGCTTCCTTCCACCCCAATCTGCAGGGGCAAAGCATTATCCTCTTTACAACGTCTGCGAACATATTCTTCAATTTCCCACATATCAAGGCCTGGCTTAATTAAATTTCGCAAACCAATATGGATAGAAGCCAGAAAGTCTCCGCTCTTGTCCATCAAGTCAATTTCACGTTGTGATTTTAACGTTATCATTCTATCTCCTGTCTGTAAGTTCTATTTTAAATCTTTTTTCGAATACAAGTCTAAATGCTTTAGTTAATCTTTACAGTAATGGTAGCCTTAGAAACCAGATTAGTACCCAGAAGCATATCAAAATCAATGATAGCCGTTCGCCGAGTCTGACGAATAATTTGTGGCTGAACATGCAGAAGATCATCAATCTGCACCGCCTGAAAGAAATACATCATCATCTGATCGATGATTAGACTGCGGCCTCTATTTGACATCATCTGTTGCGTAATTCGAGTGATAATCTCCGTCAAAACTCCATTAGCCAGAACCCCATTTTGATCCAACATAAAAGGCTCAACGGTAAAGGAAAAAACATCATCCTGACGGCTGATTTTCTGCCCAACCTGCTCACTGAAAGTTGGTAAGCTAGAAATCTGTGCCCGACTCATCTTTTCCATAATATCACGCCGGGTAATCACGCCCAACAAGGTCTGATTGCTACGCACAACCGGAATCATTTCAAAATCTTCCGCAATCATACGCTGGCTGATATTAGCAATATTGGCAGAAAGCCCCGTCATAAAGACTCTTCGAGTCATCACCTTGTCTAGAGTTGTCAAAGGCGATTTGTCACCGGCATCCCGCATAGTTACGACACCCACGACCATTTGGTGCTGATTAATAACTGGAAAGCGACTGGTTCGGTTGCGACGAACCAAATCCAAGTAATCCCTCACCGTATCCGTATCGTGCAGAAAACCATATTCATGACTGGCCCGATAAACCTGTTCCACTGTCAGAATATCTGTTTTGATCTGGATATTGGATAAGGCTCTGTTAATCATGGTCGCCACTGTATAAGTATCGTGCTTGGTTCTAAAAACTGGAATCTCTTTACGATTGGCCAATTTTAAAACTTCTGGATCGACTTCAAAACCACCCGTCACCAGCACCGCATTCTCATTTTCAAGCGCCAGCATCTGAATCTGGGTTCGGTCTCCGACAATCAAGAGGCCTCCTTCTGTCAGATAACGCAGAATGTTCTGTTCCGTCATAGCACCAATGGAGAATTTATTAAATTCTTTCTCCAAACCATTTTCTCCGGCCAGCACTTCCGAGCCAGTAATATCTACAATCTCCTTATAAGTCAGATGCTCTAAAACAACCTTTTTTGACTTAACCCGAACGGTTCCACTCCTAGGTCTGGTCTCAACAATTCCTTGATTTTCTGCCTCTTTAATCGCCCGATAAGCCGTCCCGTCGCTGACTCCTAAGTAATTTGAAATACTGCGAACACTGACTCTTTTTCCGATTGGAAGATTTTCAAGATAGGCTAAAATTTCCTGGTGCTTACTCATTGAAGTCTCCTCTCTCATAGCGATATTCAATATAATCTCGCATTCTTCTTGTGTAGCGATCGCTTCCCTTAAACTGACGAGAGAGCTTAAAACCAGCTTTCTGCGCAACTTTCTGACTCGCTATATTTTCTGCATGCGTGACAATGCTCAGGCGCTTAAAACCAAATTTTGTAAAGGAAAGGAAAACTAGCTCACGGACAATTTCGGTCATCAACCCTTGTCCCCAATAGTCCTTCCTCAAAAAATAGCCTAATTCAGCTTCTTTTTTTATCTCATCCATTCTTTCAAATTTAATAGATCCGATCATTTCGTTTGTTTCCTTATCACAAATAGCCCATATTCCCAAAGGATTTTTCATAAAATAATTGGCGATAAGATATTCACTTTCCTGCAGACTGCTTTCAGTCGGAAAAATAAACTCGGTGTTTTCTGGATTTGAAGCTATTTTATAAAGAGCTTTTGCATCTTCAAAAATAATCGGACGCAAAAACAAATGCTCCATTTCAATAAATGAAAAAGCTGCTAAATTTGTCCACAAATTCATATGCTTCCTCTATAAAAAATAAGCGATTATCGCTTATTCTTCGATGAGCTGGATATCTGCACCCAAGCTCCTTAATTTTTTAATAATATTGGAATAACCTCGCAAGATAAATTCCACATTGGTAATTTCGGTCTGGCCTTCAGCCATCAGACCAGCAATAACAAGCGCTGCACCTGCACGGAGATCTGTTGCCTTTACAGATGCCCCATGTAGCTGATTTGGGCCTTCATAAACGATCTGATTGCTGGCTGTAGAAATTCTACCTGACATTTTTGCCAACTCAGCGACATGATTTACTCGTTTTTCATAAATCGTATCAATGATTTTTCCATGACCACGCGCCGTCAGCAATAGTGGAGTAATCGGCTGTTGTAAATCAGTTGCAAAGCCTGGATAAGGAGAGGTTTTAATACTGATTGCTCTTAAATCAGTCTGTTTCTCAACAAAAACACTGTCCTCAGAAATCGTCATCCGAACGCCCATTTCTTCTAATTTAGCAATGAAGCTTTCCAAATGCTCATAGAGGACGTTGTTAATCTGGATTCCTTCTCCAATAGCAGCTGCTAAAGCGATATAAGTTCCCGCCTCAATCCGATCAGGAATGACTTGATGGCGGGTTCCGTGAAGTCTTTCCACACCTTCAATGATAATAATGTCTGTCCCTGCCCCACGAATATGAGCTCCCATATTGTTGAGCAAGGTAGCCACATCAATAATCTCTGGTTCACGTGCTGCATTTTCGATAATAGTCCGACCTTTGGCCTTAACTGCAGCCAGAATTGTATTGATGGTGGCACCCACACTGACCGTATCCATATAAATACTTGCCCCGACTAGCTGTTTGCCACCCGTTGACAGATTCATATAATTTCCATCCATGGTCATCTTTGCTCCCATGGCTTCAAAAGCCTTAAGGTGCAGATCAATCGGGCGGGGACCAAGATCACAGCCACCAGGCAGACCAACTGTTGCTTCACCATAACGTCCTAGCAAACTGCCATAAAAGTAATAGGATGCTCGCAAACTATTGATTTTACCAAAGGGCATCGGCATATTTTTAATGCCGCGTGGATCAATTTCTAAACTATCCTCTACCCGCTTAATACTTGCCCCCATTGCTTCCATGATATCAATCAAGCTATCAACGTCAGAAATATTGGGTACTCCATCAAGAATCACCGTATCATCCGCCAAAATCACTGCCGGAATCAATGCTACGACACTGTTCTTGGCACCATTAATGGTCACCTCTCCTTTTAAGGGGCGACCACCATTAATCACAATTTTTTTCATCTTTTAAAATAGGTTCTTTCAAATATTCATTTATAATCTATCTTTTCTCATTATACCATAACAGTTTGATTTTTCCTACATCAATATTTTACAATTTAGCTATGAATGACATTTTTAGAGGAGAAACCCACATTTTGTCGCTGTTAGATTGGTTTTGCCGTTATAAAATATACTCTTAGTTTCTATATTTCTCTCTGATAGATAAGAAAAATCTGAATGAAACATTCAGATTTTAGTTCTATTATACAATAAAAAGTGAATCTCAGTCTTTCCAAAGATTCATAGCACTTAGAAAGTCGTCTGAAACGGTGATATTTTGAGGGCTGGTTGCCTCACGCTCTGCCCGCTTGGCTTCAACCTGAGCCAGACTAGTAATGCCCTCCCGACGCCAGTTACGCAAAATAGCTTGGATATATTTCCAGTTAGCCTTCCCATTAAAAACAGCCTCACGAAGCGCCGCTTTAACTAAGTCAGGATTTGTCTGATCGTCCTGAATTGTTTTGGTCAAATCTTCAATTTCAAAAGGTGTAAGTAAACGGCCCAATTCCTGCTGAAAAGTATCTACTAAGTCTTTCAAAATATTCTGCGCAGTCTTAACAGGCTGCTGATCTCCTGTCTTAGCTGCCAGAATCTCATCCAGCTTTTCTAAGGCTGGTGAAGCATCAAAAATTACTTCCGTTTCACCATTCAACTCGATAGTCTTATACTGCAAGAGTCCTTTTTCAGTTAAATGAGACATGGAGCGATTAACTTCTGTCAATGTCTTGCCAATATTTTCCGCAATCTGTCTCGGTGCAACTTCTTCGAGCGAAGTTGTATTTTGCAGATAGAAAAACTGCCAAACCAAAAAATCATCACTGGAGTCAAAAATCTCCTTGAAATGGAACAGAAGGGCACTCGGAATAATTAAATTACCGGATTTAAAAGCTGATAAATACGTCATGTCACCTCTTATAAATAAGCAAAAAACGATACATCATTTTCGGGACTCTCCCAGTCAAAAGGAGTTTCCTGATAGACAGCATAATTGACCCAGTTGTTGAAAAAGAGAGCTGCCGCTAGGCTCCAGCGCAAACAAGGAGTCGAATTGACATCGTCATTCTTGAAATAATTTTCCGGAATATGCGGATTTTTCTCCGCTTTAAGATCACGGAAATATTCCTTAGCCAGAGTATCACGGTCGTATTCCATGTGACCAAAGCTGTAGACTTCTCGCAGATCGCGGCTAGCAAGTACGGACAGACCCGCATCTTCTCCATAAGAAAGAATTTCCAGATTTGTTAGATTCAGAATATCTTCTTTTAAAACCTCTGTATGCCGAGAATGGGGAACATAAAACTCATCGTCAAAACCGCGGAAAAGAAGATTGTTACTTGGTGCCGACTGGGTATAGACCCCTGATAGTTTTCGTTCCATCTGATGTTTGTCAATACCATATCGGGCATAAAGCGCAGCTTGAGCTCCCCAACAGATATGTAGAGTCGAAAAGACATGAGTCTTAGACCATTCGATCACCTGCTGGAATTCCTCCCAATAGTCCACCGCCTCAAAAGGCAGATGCTCTACTGGCGCTCCCGTGATAATCAAACCATCAAAGAAACGATTTTTGACTTCATCAAAGGTTTTGTAAAAGGTCTGCATGTGCTCTGCCTGAGTGGTCTTTGATGTATGAGAAGTCATATAAAGAAACTCAATAGTCAATTGCAAAGGCGTATTGGCCAAATGACGCAAAATCTGAGTTTCCGTCACCATTTTCTGGGGCATGAGATTGAGTACCAGAATATTCAGAGGGCGGATATCTTGGTGGTCCGCTCGATCGTCATCCATGACAAAGATATTCTCAGAGCTTAAAATTTCAACTGCTGGAAGCTTCTTATCAATCTTGATAGGCATGAAAATATCTCCTTTTGTTTAATATACTCATTATACTCAAAGGAGATATAGTTTTCAATTATACTTTTTCTCTAACTAGATATAGTAATAAGCTATATCTTTAGTAATGAATCAATACCTTGTAGTCATAATTGCCGATTGCTTCGCGGCCCTTCAGCTCATCCAACTCAATGAGGAAGGCACAGCCAGCAACGATACCGCCAAGACGTTCAATCATCTCAATAGTTGCCTTAACTGTCCCACCAGTCGCAAGTAGGTCATCTACAATCAGAACGCGTTGACCAGGTTTGATTGCATCCGCATGCATGGTCAGAGTATCTACACCATATTCTTTGGCATAGTCAGCTGAAACGACTTCGCGAGGAAGTTTACCAGGCTTACGAACAGGAGCAAAACCAACTCCTAATTCAAAGGCAACTGGGCAGCCTACGATAAAGCCACGCGCTTCTGGACCAACGATCATGTCGATTTGCTTGTCAGTCGCATACTGTACAATTTCACGTACAGCGTAGCTATAGGCATTCCCATCAGCCATCAAAGGGCTAATATCACGGAAGAGAATGCCTTCCGTTGGGTAGTTTTCAATGGTTGCAATATAATCTTTTAAATTCATAATGTTCTTTCTTTCAAAAAATTTTTTACTCTCTATTATACCATGTTTTATTCAAAAAGGCTTGAGCAGACTATCAAATATTTTAACGTATAAAATATTTGTAAAATAAGGAGGTTTGTCGCTTATTTACCCATGAGATAGTCATAAATCTCCTGCACGGTGCCCAAAGCCATGAGTTCTTGTTCTTTGACTAGGCTCTTGAGGTCTTGGTAAATGTGACTGCTGTCAATTTCTTTCTTTTCTGCTTCCTTATTGACCTTCATGATACCTTCTGCGATGATGACAAAGCCTAACTCTTCAAAAATCTGAATCATTTTGACCAAGAGAATAGGGTCAATTTTCAGATAAGCTGCCAACTCTTTAAGTTTATAGCGAACGTCAAATTCAGGAAACTGGTAGATTGTCTTGTAGAGTTTGGCAAACTGCTCACGGTTGCCATAACCAGTCAGATAGTATGGCTTGGCAATCTCATTCTTAAAGTAAATCGCTTCGAAATCCTGAGACTGAAGAATCTTCTTCAAGACCTGCAAATCATCGGGCAGGTCATAAACCACAACTGCTCTGCTATTTGTCAAATCCGGCAATTCCTCTGTGAAACGCAAGACTGGAACCTTGTCAGGCAGCGTCGCATTTTTGCTGCGGATATTGAAAAGCTGAACACCGTCCACACGGGCATCTACCAGCATGAGCTGGAGACTGGTCTGTCCATTCCATTTATTGACAGAGAGGCTGACAGCTAGCTCCAGATTCTTGGTTTGGGCAAACTCTGTCGCCAGGCTTCCTTGCCCAAAAGCTACTACTTCAAAAGCAGCATCTTGCTGGGAAATTTTCAGCTTGAGATGGCTATTGCCAGCCCCCATAGTCCGAGCATTGTCCACTTTAAAGTCCTTGAGGTAAAAAAGCGGCTTCTTATTGTCCATGCCAAAAGGAGCCAGTTTTTCGAAGCTTTTGAGCGTATCCAGGGTCAGTTCTGGCAGATGCAGTTCCTCGTCTAAGTACAGGGCTGTTTTGCCAGTCAAATCCAAATCATTGTCTAAGATGTAAGCTGTTAGGATGTCAGCAAGCTCCACCAGCTTATCTGCTTCAAGAGTCATTCCAGCTGCTCCAGCGTGGCCACCAAAGGCTACAAAGAGGTCACGATGACTGTCCAAGGCCTCAAAAATATTGACCTCTTCAATACTGCGGGCGCTGCCCTTAGCGATGCCATCCTCAATATTAAGCACTATGACTGGCTGGTGCAGCTCTTCCAGCAAGCGCCCAGCGACAATCCCTAGCACACCGGGATTCCAGCCTTCCTTAGCCAACACCTGCACTGGTCTCTTAGGGTCCAACATGTTTTGTGCTTCTTCATAAATCTTCTGGACGATTTCCTTGCGCTCATCATTTTTCTGGTTGATCATGAGAGCAATGTCGCGAGCTTCTTCGTCGTCAAAGCCAGTCAAAAGCTCAATAGCTGGATTGGGATCATCCAGCCGTCCCAGTGCATTGAGTCGGGGGGCAAGCTGGAAACCAACCGTTTCTTCATCCAGTTCATCTGGCTGAATGCCTGCGATTTTGAAGAGTTCCTGAAGTCCTACTCTCTGGGTGTTTTTTAGAACGGAAAGACCATATTTGACTAGAATCCGATTTTCCCCTGTCAAACTGACCATATCGGCAACGGTGCCAATGGCAACTAAGTCCAAAAGTTCGACTTGGACTTCTTCCAGTAAGGCTGTTGCCAGCTTAAAAGCCACCCCACAACCAGCCAAATGCTTGAAAGGATAATCCGCTCCGCTATGTTCCGGATGGACGATTGCATAAGCATTTGGCAGCTCCTCAGGCATGGAATGGTGATCCGTCACGATGACATCCACGCCGAGAGACTGGGCCAGCTCGATAGCTTCAAGGCCCGCTACTCCATTATCCACTGTAATAATGAGCGAGATGCCATGATTTTCAATAAAATACTTGTAAACACTGCTATTAGGACCATAGCCATCCGTAAAGCGATTGGGCAGATAGACCTGACACTCAGCCCCCAGCTGCTCCAAGGCTTCCTTGACAATCGATGCCGAGGTCATCCCATCAGCATCATAATCACCATAGATCAAAATCTGCTCGTAATTCTCAATCGCTGAGCGAATGCGCTCCACTGCCCGCTCCATGTCATGCAGGTCATAAGGGTTGTGAAGCTGGTCTAAACTAGGCTCCAAAAATTCCTGTAAAGTCTCCTCAGTCTGCACACCTCTTTGGTAAAGAAGACTGGCAGCTGCAGGTTCCAATCCAGCTTTCTTAGCCTTTTTTAAAAATTTTTCGTCTGTAAAATTAGTGGCAAACTGCCAGTCGTATTTTGAGCTAATCATGATGAGTGAAATACTTTCTCCGTTCAATCTTGTCTGAATATTATAACATGAAAAAGCAACAGAACAGAAGAAAAAGGCACGGAATATTTCTTCTGTTCCATCACTCTATGTTTTACTTCCTCACTGGATTACAATTTGAGCAAGGGCAATTTTGCTGGATTTTCTCTTACTAGCTTGGGCTGCTCTAATCAGTATATCCGACCAAGTAGCTTTCTTTAGCTATCTTATCTCCTTGTCTTTAAGAACAATCGCTTCCGAGCCAATAAAATGACTTCTGCACTTAGATGAGTTAAGAGCAAGGTTAGCAAAAAGACAATCCTTCCCTGCTGCCATTTGGCAAAATCGGTCTTTTGGAGCAGATAAAAAGAGGATTCTATAAAAATCGGATGCAAAAAGAAGTATAAAACACTCAATTCTTTAAGGTGATAAAGACGCCACTTTTGACCTACCTTGGTCCGTAAAACCCAATTCACCAGAAACAATGAAAAAATAGGCAAAGCCAAAAAGAAGTTCTTATCAATTCCTTGGTGAATAAAGACAATCCAGCCATCTAGTAGCAAAAGAAAACTGGACAAGAATAACTTTTTCCCATAATTGTCCCTGAAAAGGCTGAAATGCCGATAATCATAAAGGAGATAACCCAAGTAAACAAAAATGGGAGTATAAAAAATACCGTTTCGGGTGGTAAAGAAAATTTTAGCATAGGCATCAAAAGACAGGGTAAGCCAGCTATTTGAAAAATAAGCGTAGTATGTCTCAATCGAGCCGATTACATAAAGCAGGAGTAGAAAAGCTCCTGTCTTTCGAGCACCCCATTTTCTATAAAAATAGTGAACAAGTAAAAGTCCCAAGAGAAAGGCAGGAATATACCAAAGCTGATAGCATAAACCGATATACAAAAGCCCAGCCAATAAGGCTAATGGAGCATAATGTTTAGGAAGTGGCAAGGTCCAAAAATACGCCAAGGCATAAGGGACATAAATCCCGCTCCACAAAAGATACTGCTTCAAAACACGCTTAATATAGACCTTCATTTCCTGCTTCTTAGCCAAGCTGGATTTAAGTATAAAAGCTGATGAAATCAGAAAAAAGGGCACTGCCATGCGACCAAACATACTTTTCTGAGTGAAATGGAGAATTTCATTCTCAAAAAGCCGATGGCAATGCACCAAGATTACTAAAACTGAAGCCAGGTACTGAAACAAACTGAGCAGGGCGTAGTTGACCGGTTGCTCAGGCTCTCTGACATTTCTTTCTGCCATAAATATTCTCCCTACGAAGGTTACCTAGCGGATAGATTTAGTACTTGTTTAACCAAACATGGTGAAAGGCAGCGATGTCTCGATAAGGAGATTGATTGCAGACAGCCAGCTCCATCTCAAGCATCTTTTCAGCCCAGTCAGGGGCCGTTTTGTAGTCATTGGATTGCATCCCGTAAAAAATTCGTACTCCCTGATAATCCTCAACTTCTAATGGCAGACCTGAAATCACTTCCTGAACCTGATAGACCTTAGCAGCTCCCATGCTATGGGTTTGATATTTCTGACCCGCTAAAAGCTGCTGGGCCTTTTCTGGGTCATTTTCAAAAACCACTGTATGCATAATGCGTCCAACCTCGTGATGCTTGACTAGAGAAATTTTGCCGTCCTTTTTTAAGAGGCGGGAAAATTCTGTCAAATAGAGAGCAGGGTCAGATACATACTCTAAGACATTATGGCAGATGATGACATCAAAAGACTGGTCTGGCAATGTTTGTAGAACTTCTAGGCTACCTTGCAATTGCTCATAGGAAAAGTCCTGCTTGCGCTCGGCAATCATTTCTGAACTGGGCTCAATTGCTGTCACTTGGTTCTTTTCCGCTAGAAAATCAGCCACAATCCCAAAACCACTGCCGAAATCAAGAATTTTCTGGCCCTTCAGCGACTCTAGAAAGGCAAAAACAATATCATACTGAAGCTTGCCCCAAGGCGCTTGTAGGTGCTCTTTGTAAGCTTGTAGATTAGCTGTCATAAAACCTCACTTGTAGTTAAACATATTAGCTGCCATCTTGTCGGCAATTCTTGGAAAAAGCGTATAAAGCTTATGGGCAAGATTGAGAATGCCAGGCAGATTTACTTCCCGCTTCTTTTTGCCAAAGGAGCTGACAATTTTGCCTGCTACAAAGTCAGGCTCAAGGATATACTTGTCCACTGCTTTTACGTATGAACCGTCAGGATCTGCCTGATCGAAAAAGGCTGTTTTGATAGGACCGGGATTAACTGTCGTGACATAGACCCCAAAAGGCAGGAGTTCCAAACGCAGGGCATTGGAAAAACCAATAGCTGCAAACTTGGTCGCTGAGTAAAGACTGGACTTGCTACTGGCAATGAGGCCGGCCATACTAACGATATTGACGATATGTCCTTGACCTGCCTGCTTCATACGAGCCCCAAAGATACGAGACAGGTTCATCAGGGCAAAGGTATTGACTTCAAACATGGCCTCGATATCGTTTGAGCTAATTTTGTCAAATTCTTCAAAAATCCCATAGCCAGCGTTATTGACTAGGACATCTACGTGACCGTACTGACTGTCAATCCGCTCAGCAAATCTTTCCAAAGCTGAGCAATCTGTGATATCCAGCTCCACTAGGTCAAGATTTTCCCTTTCTCCATATAGTTTTTCCAGCTTAGCCTTGCTCCGTCCGACCAAAATCAGTCGGTCATGGGGCAAGAGCTTGACCATTTCCTGAGCCAATCCACCGCTAGCCCCTGTGATGATGATGGTTCTCATATCTCTACCTCTTCCAAGTCCTTAACCACATGGACCTTTTCAAAGACAGCGCTGGCATCGCGGCGCATTTGGCTAATGTCCTTAGCTAGAAAGCGAGCACTGATATGATTGAGCAGGAGACGCTTGGCACCTGCTTCCTTGGCTACTTCTGCGGCTTGCATATTGGTAGAATGACCGTGATTACGTGCAAGTTTTTCATCTCCCTTGCCATAGGTCGCTTCATGGATCAGTACATCTGCTGCCACAGCCAAGCGGACACTGGCAGCAGTCTTCCGAGTATCACCCAGAATAGCAATGGTCTTGCCCGGACGAGGGGCTGAGATATAGTCAGCTGCGATGATTTTGGTCCCATCTTCTAGGACGATATCCTGACCGTTCTTGACCTTGCCAAAGAGGGGGCCAAAGGGAACACCCGCTACTCTTAGCTTGTCCGCATCCAGCGTCCCTTCCAAATCTTTCTGCATCACCCGATAGCCCACACAGAAAATCGTGTGATCCAGCTTATCCGCATACACAGTGAACTTGTCCGTTTCTAAAATCTTACCCAGACTGTTTTCATCAAACTCATGAAAATCAATCCGATAAGGCAGACGAGAACCAGACACGCGCAGGCTAGACAGGACAAAGTTCTTAATCCCCTTGGGACCGAAAATCTCTAGGTCTGTTTGCTCTTCATTGGCCTGAAAGGAGCGGCTGGACAGAAAGCCCGGCAGACCGAAAATGTGGTCTCCATGCAGGTGGGTGATAAAAATCTTGCTAATCTTACGCGGTTTAATCGTCGTCTCCAAGATCTGGTGCTGGGTGCCTTCACCGCAGTCAAACATCCAGACTTCATTGATTTCCTCCAAAAGCTTGAGGACAAGGCTAGACACATTGCGAGCCTTGGACGGCTGACCGGCTCCGGTTCCTAAAAATTGTAATTGCATGTTTTTCTTTCTAAATGATATAAATCATGGCAGAGCGATTCTGCGAGTGATAGTATTTTCTGCCAGCATAGGACTGAGCCAGCTGACTAACTTCATCTTGATTGTAGCCCAGAACTCTCTGACTGCCATCCGCTAGCTGCTGCCAATCGGTCAAAGCAGTCAGCGCCTGACTATCAACGACTTGAGACTCAGCTTTGAGAGGTGCCATTTTTATTCTCCTATCTTCTTCGTAGACCAAGTACTGTGGAAAGACTTGAGCGATTTCAAAGAGCAAGTCAGCTGTTACCGGCTCTGGCTTTTCAGGGAAGACCAAGCCGACTCCCTCGCTCTCATAGCAAAATCCATAGGACTTGCCAGAAAGATTGAGGCGGACAAAAGGCTTATTTTCTAAAAAACTGGGATTCGCATTCCACAAGTCCAGTGCCTGACTAATCTCTAAAAAATAGGCTGTCGCGGCTTCCGGACTTTTCTTTTGATAAAGCTCAGCAAAGTAAGCGTTGATAACGCTGGGCGGCGGTGTGATGAAGCTAAGCTTCTGCTCTTCTGTCAAATCAGCCAACACTTGCTCTAAGTAGACCCTGTCTAGGCTAGTAAAACCGCCGTATTTCAGGGCCAAGTCAATATAATCAGTCATAAAATTCTTCCAGTTTCCATTTGTTTTTCTCGGCAATCCAGCCTGAAATGATTTCAATATCGTCTGTATATTCTCGATTTCCGATAATTGCGGCTTTCTCTAAATCATGAATCTTGTAAGCTTTAGCCGGCACTACCTTGATGGTAAAAGGCAAAAATAACTCTTTCATCCGCTCCAGCAGGACTTTCTGCAAAAGAGCTCTGCTATTGTCCGCCTTAGCCGAAATCAAAGAATAAGGAGTCAGAGTCGGAGTGAAATCCTCTGCTTTGTCCGCTTTGTTATAGAGGGTTAGCCGGGGAATATCCAGCATATCCAGCTCTTTCATGATGTCCAGGACGGTCTTTTCGTGTTCCTCATGATGAGGGTCGCTGGCGTCAATGACATGAACCAGCAAATCGACATTTTTGCTCTCTTCCAGTGTGGATTTAAAGCTGGATACTAGCTCTGTAGGCAAATCCTGAATGAAGCCAACTGTGTCTGTCAGAGTGACATTGAGCTGACCACTGAGATTGATGTTCTTGGTCGTAGCGTCTAGCGTCGCAAAGAGTTCGTCTGCTTCATACTGGATCTTACTGGTCAAGCAGTTCATGATCGTGGACTTACCCGCATTGGTATAGCCAATGAGGCCGATTTTGAAAATACTGGATTCCAGCCGTTTTTCACGAACGGTCGCCCGATTTTTCTCCACAGCCTTGAGCTGGCGCTCAATATCATGAATCTGATTGCGGACACTGCGTCGATTGAGCTCCAGCTGGCTTTCACCAGGACCGCGGGAGCCAATGCCACCTGCCTGACGGCTGAGCATAATGCCCTGACCAACCAAGCGAGGCAGGAGGTACTTGAGTTGGGCCAGATGTACCTGAAGTTTCCCCTCATGACTCCTAGCCCTCATGGCAAAAATATCCAAAATCAGCTGCATACGGTCAATGACCTTGACCCCCAAGCTTTCCTCTAGATTGACATTTTGGCGGGGCGTTAGGCGGTTATTGACAATAACGGTTGAGATTTCCTTGGCATCGACCATCTGCCGGATTTCTTCTAACTTACCAGATCCGACAAAGGTCTTGCTGTCGTACTTTTCCCGCTTCTGGCTATAGGAGCCGACGACCTCTGCCCCTGCCGTCTTAGCTAAACTTTGTAGCTCCTCCATGGATAGGTCAAAATTCTCCGTGTCTGCCAGCTCCACACCGACCAAAAAGACACGCTCTGTTTTTTTCTCTGTTTCTATCATCTCATATCCTTACTAAGACTTGGTCAGCCAGTTACTTGTCCAAAAACTTCCTGATGTCCTTCATGACCTGATTTTTATAGTCTGGATTTCCCACCTGATAGAAGGTCACGGACATCCGGTTGCGAAACCAAGTCAGCTGACGCTTGGCGAAACGGCGGGTATTTTGCTTGAGCTTATCCACGGCCTCTTCAAGGCTCATCTGACCTTCAAAGTAGGGGAAAAGTTCCTTGTAGCCGATACCTTTGCTAGCTTGACAGGTCGGAGCTTGCTCAAACAGCCAGCGGGCTTCTTCCAAAAGTCCGGTTTCCATCATCAGATCTACTCGCTGATTAATCCGCTCATAAAGTCGCTCCCGCTCATCATCTAGGCAAATCAGCAGGGCTTCATAGTCTGGCTGGCTGTTTTCTAGCGGACCACCCAGATGGGCAATCTCCAGCGCCCTCATAGCCCTGCGTCGATTCAGCTGGGGAATCTCGATGCCTAGCTCTGCTATTTTCCCAAACAAAGCTTCATCCGACCAACTATCCAGCTGTGCCCGATAGGCCAGAATCTCCTCGTGAGGGACGGAGCCGCCCAGATGGTAGCCCTCGAGCAAGCTCTGGATATAGAGCCCTGTGCCGCCGCAAATGATGGGAAGCTGTCCTTGAGCTGCAATCTCACGAATAGCCTGAGACGCCTCAGTCACAAAATCATAGGCCGAGTAGCTTTCTCCAACCTCCCGCACATCCAGCAGATGATGGGGAATGCCCTCTTGCTCTTCAGGACGAATCTTGGCCGTGCCAATATCCAAGCCACGATAGACCTGCTGGCTATCACCGCTGATGATTTGGCCATTGAAGCGCTTGGCTACTTCGATACTCAGAGCCGTTTTCCCAACTGCCGTCGGCCCCACTATTACAATTATCTTGGTTTTCATCGTTTTTCCTTGAAAAAATTTTGATTTTTCGTTACTATTAATTATAACATAAATAATAAAAGTTCAGAAAAGGAGAAATCACATGGCTAAAGGATTTGGAAAAGGCGTTCTTACAGGTGTAGCAGGTACTGTTGCTGCTCTTGCTGGTGCAGTCTATGCCTTTAAGAAAAAAGTCATCGAACCTGAGGAACAAAAAGCAGCTTTCATCGAAGAAAACCGTAAGAAAGCCGCTCGCAAACGTGTAGCACACTAAGCTACAAAATAATGAAAAGAGCTAATCTCACCATTTCCTTTTGGAAAATTTGCCTGAGATCGGCTCTTTTTGCTTTGTAAAAGTTATAAACTATATAGCCATAGCCCAAGCTTATTTCTTCTTTTTCTGTGGAAAAAGCGGCATGCCCAAAGCAGCGATCTTTTCAGCTGGAACCTTCATGCCTTCTTTGATCCATTTTGAAAGCACTGAAACAACCGCAGAACTCCAGAATGAATTCATATAGGAATTAGCTGTCTTTTTCCCACTTTTGCTGCGCTTTTCAAGGAAATCAAAGACCGCCTGCGTCAGCAACTTTTCAAAATTATAATCAATAGCCAGACTGATAACACGCGCTTCCTTCTTGGCTTCCTTAAAAAGAAAAAGCCAAATCTGGTACATTTCTGTCTTGAAATTAAACTGCTCCAGCTTATCAACAATCCCCTGAACCGTATTTTTGAAGATTCCTTCTAAAATTTCTTCTTTAGAAGTGTAATTTCGATAAAAAGCTGCGCGCGAAACCCCAGCTCGCTCCACCAACTCAGAGATGGTAATCTTTTTCAAATCTTTTTTCTCTAAAAGTTGCATCAAGGAAATTTCCAAAGATTCTTTTGTAATGCGATTGGATTCTTGATTATGTTTTTTTAAATTTGCAAGTGATTTTTCTGATATTTTCTTTTCCGACATGACAATTTCTTTCTTCTTGTATCAACTGAGAGTAAAGGCTTTATATCAAGCCATCTTCATGATATAATTGTAAGAAAAGACATGTTCTTTGTCAATGCCTAAGGTTGATGAGGGGGAGAAAAAATGACTTGGAAAATAATTGCCGATTCTGGTTGTGATTACCGCGAGATTGCTGATTTAGCAACCGATACAAGCTTTAAAAGCGTACCGCTGACTATTCAGGTGGATAGTGAGATTTTTGTGGACGATGCAAATCTTGATATTGATCTCATGATGGAAAAAATGTATGCTACTTCAACTGCATCAAAATCAGCCTGTCCAAGCCCTGATGACTACCTCAGAAGCTTTGAAGGGGCTGAAAATATCTTTGTCGTGACGATTACAGGCTCCCTTTCTGGTAGTCACAACAGCGCCCAGTTGGCTAAAAAGCTCTTTTTAGAAGAGCACCCAACAGCTCATATCCATGTGATTGACAGCCTCTCTGCTGGAGGCGAAGTTGATCTCATCATCACAAAATTAAACGAACTCATCAAAGAAGGGCTTTCTTTTAATGAAATCGTGGAAGCCATCACTCACTACCAAGAAAAGACAAAACTCCTTTTTGTTCTAGCTAAAGTTGATAATCTGGTCAAAAATGGCCGTCTCAATAAGCTGATTGGTGCAGTTGTTGGACTTCTAAATATTCGGATGGTTGGCGAAGCCAGCGAGACTGGTACTCTGGAACTTCTCCAAAAGGCTAGAGGGGCTAAAAAAGCTCTGACTGCTGCTGTCGATGAAGTTCTGAAAGCTGGATACAAGGGCGGCCGCATTATCATTGCTCATCGCAATAACGAGAAATTTTGCCAGCAATTTACAGAAGTCATCAAGGAAAAATTCCCAGCTGCCGACATTTCATTCCTACCAACTTCTGGACTTTGCAGTTTTTATGCAGAAGAAGGCGGACTCTTGCTGGGCTACGAAATTTAAATCTTCACCTTTTGAGCTGAATGTTGGCATTCGGCTCTTTACTTTTTCGATTTAATTCGCTAAAATAAGAGAGAAAAGGAGTTGATTTCATGGCAAGAGGAAGAGGAACGGCAAGTCCACAGGATAAAGCAGCAACGCTGACTATTTCCAAAAAGATTAAAGAATTGCTCAAAGAGCAAGGAAAAAAACAAATTGAATTATCCAGAGAAACTGGCATTCCAGCAAGCACTCTGACAGGTTATATCAAAGGAACTTCACTGCCAATCGCAGCAAATATAGAAAAAATTGCTGATTTTTTTGCTATTACAGTAGAGGAAATTGACCCCCGCTACCGACTCACGGCAGATATTCCACAGGAATTTACCGAGTTGACTCAGCTCTACCAAAATCTAGACATCGAAAATCAGAAAGAGATTCTCACACTAGCTGAAAAAAAATTAAAAGACCAAGAATTGGAAATGAAATTAAAAGAAAACTATTTCCCTTACATGGTCTACGAGGATTACTATACTTTTGTCCATAAGAAAGAGCAGGGCGATCTGGTTTGGCTGGACAGAAAAATTGACTATGATATTGCTCTCTGGATCCGCACGGATTCGCTAGAGCCAAAGTATCCAAAGGGCTCCGTTGCTCTTATCAAGAAAACGCATTTTGAATTTGCAGGCGCCATCTATGCTATTGATTACGACGGTCAGACAATTCTGAAGAGAGTCTTCAATGACCCAGCCGGCATCCGACTCATCTCTCTCAATAAAAAATACAGCGATAAATTTATCCCACATCAGGAAGAACCCAAGGTCATCGGCCGTGTCATGGCTGCCTTTATGCCCTTAGATTTGTCAGAGCAAGCACAAAAGCCACTTTAGTAAAATAAAGTGGCTTTTTAGTTATCGTTCAATGACTCCAACATTTCTTATCTAGACTTCTCATCATCAAAGAAAAGCTTATGTATTAACTCTTAAATAGTTTATTTTTTGTTCTCATGAACCAACTCCACAATCTTCTGGAAGGTCTTACCGTTTCGGATAGTCAGCTGCTTGTAGAAACTGGACTTGAGCAGTTTCTTATGGTAGTTGGACTTGAGATAGTCCGCTTGATCAGCATTGCTATAAAAGAAAGCTATTTGCCCAAAATGTAGCTGCTCCTTGTCATTCGCCCAACTGCCTGCTAACTCTTGAACACTTTCCCTGTCTACTTCTGGTAGATAAAAGAGAACATCTCGCCGAAAGGCTGTTTCATCCTGCCACCAAGTAGGCAGATTGGCTGTTTCTTTTTCAAGCATGACAGAGCTGACAAGGACGAAAGGCAAAGGAAAATCATAAGACCGACTGAAATAAGCCGTCAAAATATCCCGAATCCTCTCCTCCTGCTCTTCGCTATCAAAGAAAAGATTGCCACTATTGATGTAGGAAACTGGATTTTCAAAACCCAACCCAGCCAAATCTTTCTTCAAATCGGCCATGACGACCTTGTTTTTCCCGCCGACATTAATGCCGCGGAGTAAAAGTGTATAACGCATGTGTGCTCCTTGTTTGTATGTTTTAAAAACAGTTATTTTCTCTAACGATAAGGAATTTTCGAGCTTTCTATCTCTATATCAGGATTAGCAAGTTTGAGATAAGGAGCAATATAGTCTGCATCCGTAACCTTTGGACCTAGGATAACCTTCGAATATTTCAAAGGAGCCAGATTGATGTATACAAATAAATCATATCTACCATTATCTTTTGGGCTTAATACGATATACTTCCTAAAATCATTATAGTTAACTTTATCAAAAATTTCTAACCCAATTTCTTCTTTCTTCAAGTACTTATCATTTAATAAATCCTTATCCTTATCTTTATCTAATCTTTTATAATGATTTCCAATAAGTTTTTTTACAGAAGTATCATCTAGGTTGATTAGAATACGATACTCCATCTCATATTCATAATCTTTTACTTTAAACAGATACGAAATCTTTTTTAATTTCTCAGCAAAATCTATTAATTCTTTTTCCGCTTTAAACTCCTGCAATTTTTCAAATATCTGTTTCAAATTATCAAGAGATTTACCAACCTCTGTTTCGTCTTTATTCTCTGACATTAAATCTAAATAATGAACTTTAACAAACTCTATAGATTTATGAGCAACTATTCCTTCAAGATAAGACAGATCATATTCCAGAAAAGCCCCTTGAGATGAATCTGCATACTCCTTCCACATAGGCAAACTATCAGATACCGTGGTTAGAGAAGATATAAAGACATTAGAAGTTTGATATTTTTGGAAAAAAATATTATCTATACCCAAATAATCATATATTACTCTTCCTTCCATCGGGTCATTTAGCTGTTTAAGATTAGTTAGCCGTAAATAGGGAGATTTCACTTTAGAATCATTGTCATTCTTCCAGTCAGCTTTTATGAGGAAATTTGTTAGAGTATCAATCTTAGTATAATGTCCAAAGGAACCAATTTCTTTCAACTCATTTGCATCAACAGTCAATTTAGAACGTATATAGTATATAATCTTATCTGCTTGCTCTAAAAGTTGATTAGGTTCCAATGACAGGATAAATTCTGAATCACTTTTCTCATTTAAATAATCATTATCATACTTCTCAATTAACTT
Source organism: Streptococcus sp. Marseille-P7376 (assembly GCF_902460385.1). Classification (NCBI taxonomy): domain Bacteria; kingdom Bacillati; phylum Bacillota; class Bacilli; order Lactobacillales; family Streptococcaceae; genus Streptococcus; species Streptococcus sp. Marseille-P7376. The sequence goes on along the minus strand of NZ_CABPTS010000016.1, from coordinate 24,450 downwards.
AATAGCTTGGTTGCGGATGATATCCGAATCATTTTCTTCTGCTATCTTTCGAACAACATCAATCGAATTTGTAATTATGTCATCAAAGTGTCTTAACACAAAATCCAAATATTTCCCAGCAAGAACAGATTGAGGATCGTTGATATAATGACCACTAATTGTTTCGAGATGCTCAATTTTAAAAATAGATACAAACTCATCTAATAAAAAATAGAAAAAATCAGCGTAATTAAATAATTCAAAATCAGCGTAATTAAATAATTCAAAATCAAAATTTTTATATACAACGTCAATAAACTCTTGTAAGTTCTTTTTTAAATTTACTGTTTTTGCATTATCAAATCTTGTAAATATAAACACACAAGAAAAAACCGATAACAGATCATAGATAACGCTAGGGTTCGTGTCAACTTCTTTAATATTCTCCGTAGTTACTTTATGACATAAGTATAAAAAGAAACTATTATTATCAATGAATATTGCATAATCTTCATAATCATGTGCTCTTAGAATGTAAGAACATAAAATATCTAAATATGATCTAATTGCAAAATTTGAAACTTTTAAAAAATGACTTACAAAGAACCTATTGAAAAACTCTAGTAACTTTTTTTCTGTAGATTTATCAATTTGTGTTTCAAATTCCTCGCAAATATCAAGAACATATTCAACATATTTTAATTGTTCTTTTTCAGATAATTCTAAATATTGATTTATAAAGTTTCCAAGTTCATACTCCAGTTCTTTTTCATCCAAGGAATCAAAATGATTCACTAATTCAAATTTACTAAATCTACCTGTAAAATAATTTAACTCTTCCATTTTATCTCCTTCTAAAACCTAATCCATCGCCTTTATTTCCAAAATCATATCTCGAATCTGCGCCGCCAGTTCGAAGTCCAGAAGTCCAGCAGCTTCTTGCATTTGGCCTTCCAGTTTCTTCATCATGTCCTTGCGTTCTTGTTTGTTGAGGCTTTCGATTTCGACAGTTTCTTCCTTGTCTGGCAGGGCAGCCTTGGTCACACTGATTAGGTCACGGATTTCTTTCTTGATGGTCTGCGGTACAATGCCATGCTCTTCATTATATGCCATCTGGATTGCCCGACGGCGGGCCGTTTCATCGATAGCTCGCTGCATGGACTGGGTCATTGCGTCCGCATACATGATCACATGCCCCTCGCTGTTTCGAGCTGCCCGTCCGATGGTTTGGATCAGACCACGTTCATTGCGGAGGAAACCTTCCTTATCCGCATCAAGGATTGCTACCAGACTAACCTCAGGCACGTCGATTCCCTCGCGCAGCAGGTTAATCCCAACCAGAACGTCAAAGACACCCAAGCGCAAGTCGCGGATAATCTCAGTCCGTTCCAAGGTCTTGATGTCTGAGTGCATGTACTTGACCTTGACACCCATTTCCTTGAAATAGTCGGTCAGGTCTTCCGCCATCTTCTTGGTCAGGGTTGTGATAAAGGTACGTTCATTCTTTTCAACACGGGCATTGATTTCACCTAAGAGATCATCAATCTGCCCCATGGTTGGGCGGACTTCCACCTCTGGATCCAGAAGCCCAGTCGGCCGGATAATCTGCTCAATAACAGTGTCCGTCTGTTCATTTTCATAGTCACCCGGCGTAGCCGATACATAGATAATCTGGTGAACATGGCTTTCAAATTCTTCTCGGCGCAGCGGACGGTTGTCCAAGGCAGATGGCAGGCGGAAACCATAATTAACCAGCATCTCCTTACGAGAGCGGTCACCATTGTACATACCGCGAATCTGTCCCATGGTCATGTGACTCTCATCAATCATAATCAAGAAGTCATCAGGGAAAAAGTCCAGAAGGGTATAAGGAGGCTCTCCTTCGCTTCGACCATCCATGTGGCGTGAGTAGTTTTCAACACCATTCGTATAGCCCATTTCGCGCAGCATTTCGATATCGTACTCCGTGCGCTGCTTCAAGCGCTGGGCTTCCAGAAGCTTGCCTTCCTTCTCAAAGATAGCTAGCTGCTCCTCCAGCTCCGCCTGAATCTTGGCAATGGCTACTTCCATGTGGTCTTCATTGGTCACGAAGTGAGTGGCCGGGAAGATGGCCAAATGGTCCACCTCACCCAAGACTCGGCCTGTCAAGGCTTCAACCTCACGAATCCGGTCAATCTCGTCTCCGAAAAACTCCACCCGAAAGGCATGCTCATCCCGAGAAGCAGGGAAAATCTCCACCACATCACCACGAACGCGGAATTTCCCCCGCTGAAAGTCAATGTCATTGCGCTCAAACTGGATATCTACTAGGTCATTAAGGAGCTTGTCACGGGAAATTTCAAGGCCTGGACGCAGGCTAACCACACTGTCAGAGTATTCCTTGGGCGAACCCAGACCGTAGATACAAGAGACCGAAGCCACGACAATTACGTCATTGCGCTCCAAGAGGGCAGAAGTCGCTGAGTGACGGAGCTTATCAATCTCGTCATTGACCGAGCTATCCTTTTCGATATAAGTATCGCTGGAAGGCACATAGGCCTCAGGCTGGTAGTAATCATAGTAGGAAACGAAGTATTCCACCGCGTTATTAGGGAAGAACTCCTTGAACTCTCCATAAAGCTGGCCGGCCAGCGTTTTATTATGGGCAATAACCAAAGTTGGCTTGTTGACCTGAGCGATAACCTGACTCATGGTATAGGTCTTACCAGTACCAGTCGCCCCCATGAGAATCTGGGCCTTCTCGCCCCCCTCGATATTGTCCACCAGCTGTTCGATAGCCTGAGGCTGGTCACCTGAAGGCTCATACTTGGAAACCAATTCAAATTTATTATCTGTTATTCTGTTAATCATCTTTTATTCCTCAACTTTTGCTTCTATCATTTTACCATATTTGCCCTATTTTCTCTGGATTTGGCTCTAGCTTAGGAATCCGCTTCTCTACTATAAATTACCTATTGCCATTCATCTCGATAATCAGCATAAAAAACGCCCAGCTTACTTAACTGAGCGAAATTTTTATTTTTTAAACATTAGTGCCTGAGGCAGGCGATTTTCTTTTTTCAGTGACCAGTAAAGATAGACAATGCAGCCAATCAAAACGATACTGGTAATAACAGAGCCTTCTGCGCCAAAGGCACCGCCAGAAAGCCAGTCCATAGAAGATTGGGAAGTGTAGTTGAAGACAGAGGCAATAGCTCCTTGACCACTGACCTGGATGCCATAGATATTTCCTTGGACAAAGTTCCAAGCTCCATGCATGCCAGCCAATACCCACATGTTGTCATACTTGAGCATAAGGAAACAAGCAAAGATACCATCCAAAACAATATTAACAATGGAAAGGACTGTCACACCAGGATTAAAAAGGTGCAATGCCCCGAATAGAGCACTAGAAATCAAGATACCAATGAAGATATTTGACTTAGCGCTAACTGCTGGAAAGAGCCAGCCACGAGTAACCAACTCCTCCGCTCCCCCTTGAAGGATCCAAAAAGGAATCAAAGCAAGGATAAAGAGAAATGGTTCTAAGCTAAGCTGTGACCATTCTAGGCTTCCCGTACCCGTTAGCAATAGCAAAGCGACGACGAGCGAAAACTGTGCTGCCCCAATCAGGAAGCCTCTGCCCAGCTCTTTCAGCCATCCTCTCTTAAAGAAGCCCAGACTGGAAAAAGGTCTCTTTTCTCCAAACTTGACCCAGAAAAAAACAACTAGACCAATAAAGAAAAAACTACCCAGCTGAAAAAAGATACCATAATGTCCGACCACTTCCATAACTGCCGTCCGATCAGCTGCTGGATTTGCAAGACCAAGCAAGATCCCGATGATCAGCCCGACCGGAATCATTCCAGCCAATGCAATTATTTCTCCTAAATAGACAAAACCGATCGCAAGTAAAACTGCCAACCAAATGGCCGGTATATAGCGAGACAGTTTAATATTGTCCAACATACGCGATTTAAACATAAACATGTTCCTTCCTTTTTTAAATTATCATATATATTATTGTAGAAGAGTCAAAAAGAGAAGCATCTTTTATAGCTGCCTGATTAGGATTTGAAAATTTTTATCCTATAAATCAAAGCCCTTGCCACAATCCTCACCTCTGTTTTTTATAAACTTGGTTTTTTGAACAAACGCAATCAAACATGATCTTCATTTTTCTTGCCAAGTTTCAATTATCTAATCCTCTTCATCTTATTCTTCATTGATTCTTTGGTATGAAAAAATAGAAAAACCTATCAATCCCCTTCGTTTTCTCTAGCAATCTCTTCAATGTTGGCTATTTCTTCGTCTAATCGTTTATCAAACTCTGCCTTATTCTTGAAGGGATAAGAATAAGTCCGCCAAGTGTACCACTTAAGCCCTTCCTCGCCTTTGTAATACCATTCTATCTTGGTTGGCAGAAATTCTTTGTTGTATGTGATGCGCACCTTTGAAAACTGATCTTCTTCCCTGTAGAAGTATTGTAACTCAAATTCGGGTGGATATTTTTCTTTTAATAAGGATTTATTCACCAGCGATTCAGGTGAGCGAGTAATTTGATAGTTTGATTTTTTTATTTCATCAGTTGCAAAATTCGAATTTAAGAGTGCCGAAGAGAACTCAAAGTTTTTCATTCTTATAAAAAATTCTGTTGCATTACTGTTATTAGCTCCTCCGTAAATAGAATTATCTTTTATAGCAGCCTGATTAGGATTAAAATATTTTTTATCATATAGATCAAAGCCTTTGCCATAATGATCACCTTTACTTTTTATAAACTTGGGATTTTGAACTAATACAAAGCGTTTCTGTTCAAGAACTTCTCGAGCATTATTATTAGTGGTCCCAACCATAGTCCTTACTATTAGAATAATCGCTATAACCAGGAGTAGCACCAAGCTTATTCGCATACTCTTTATATTTATCATACTCTGCCACTTTTTCATCTTCGGACATGCTCTTTGTTCTTTCTCGCCAAGCTTCATAATCTTTGTGTCCTCCTCCTTTTACAATATCTGCATACTGGCCGCCCTTTTTACCCAAATCTCCTTCAGATTTGAAGATATTCTTGGCTTTTTGCCTGAGTTCAGAGTCTGCCGGCTGTGTAACATCCAATCTATTATGTTGACCGGCATAAATTCCTTTGACTGCGTCATTATTCCCTTTTGATGGACCGTAGTTAAAGGATTCCGTGTTAGCAATTTCATGCAATTCATCATGAATATAATGTTCTGGATTGGAATCGTATCTACCATCAGGCAATTTATGCTGATCATAGGCATCCCACTGAGTCTCAAATTCTCCTGTTTCGAGATTCACAATAAATTCGACCATCCGAGCATTATTTAAATCTTTTTTTGAACGAACTGTGTTTTCTTTAGGAACTTGAACTTTCATATTGTAAGGACGTCTAAAAACATCTGTATCTTTATCATAACGATTGTGATAGTTAGCTCCCGTTGTATAATCAAAGGTAATACCTTGCTCTTCGCCATACGTCAAAAGTTTTTCATAATCGCTAGCTCCCTCATAGTTATTTCGAATATAGTAAATTGCTTGACGATCCAGATAATAGCGGAAAAGGTGAATCTGCTGACCTAACCCAGATTTATCGTCCTTCAGCGATTTATCCTTAAAAGTCAAAATTACATCTTTTCTAAAATACATCAAAAAATCTCCATGAGGCGCCATTTTATCAGAAAATTTATGAGTAGCACTAGTTAAATGCATGAAATTATGTTCATCTACTTCAGCCCCTAAATGCTTAAGTACTAACTTTAACTTCTGTCTGGAATCCAGTTCACTCGCTACATACACAGTCGTATAGACATCTGAGCCCACTTCCTTGGTCTGAGCATAGAGTTCGTCACGTTTATTGTAGAACTCTTGGCCCGTCTGAAGTTTTGCTGTGCTTGATTTAACCTGAGTGACATAACTTTTTACCGCGGCGTCATCCCAGCCATCATCCTTCTGTAACTGTTCAGTCTGCTGACGTAAGACTGTGATATAAGAGTTGTATTCCTTCCATGACAGATTGTATGGTCGCTCAATCTGATATTTCTTAGCAAAATCACGATTTTCTTTTAGTTCTCCCGCTACTGTCGTCCACGATAAATCCGCAGGAATACTATAGGTCCCTGTATTAGCATCCCAAGAGCTAGCTAGCTGCCCCACACCAGTATCAATCGCTTGCGCCAAAGCAGCAATATCTCCAAATATTTCAGGAGAACTAGCATTAAAAGCTCTGAGTTTATCCAACTTTTCCTGAAGCTCTTTTCGAGCTGCAGTATAGGTGTCGTTCAGTTTCTGCAGTCCCTGTAGCCGTTGAAAACTACCCGGACTAGTGGACTTACTTGTCACAATGGCATCTAGCAAATCTAGATTAGCTGCAAGAAGCTGATCATAACGCTGAATATCCTCTACCAGTTTATCCTCTTGCAAATCCTCATCCGCAACTTGTGTACGATACTCCTTTGGAAGAGACTGCACATCTATCTGAGTCGCTTCAGATAAGGCTATTCCTGCTTCCTTTAAAGGGACAATGACATCGCTGATAAAAGCTCTAAAAGAATCATAAGCTTTACCAGATAAGGAGGATGCAGAATTCTCCGCTTGTTCCAGAGCCTTCCCCAATTCTTTATAGCACTCCAACTGGTTTTTAGTCATATTTGTTGTACTCTCGGCCTGGGCATCTAAACTTCCGCAATAAACTTCAATTCCCATCTTCTTCATCCTCCATTTGGTTGATTCTGATACCCTCGTGATAGAAATCATTTAAATCATCTTCTAACTTCCACTTTTGAAGATTCACTTTATCCAAATCATCTAAGAAGCTTTCAGAAATCATACGTGACTCATAGAATGCCACTGACTGCAACTGCTCAAAAAAGATTCTGGAAGAAGGATAGGTCTCGAAAGAATCCCAGAGCTGAGTTTGTGCATCTGAACAATACCTTTCAAAATCCTCTATTTGATTCTCCAGCAACCTTTTTTCCTCCAGCAGGCTTTCCTCCTGTCGAAACAGCCGTGCTTCCTCTTTTCTCAGCTCATTGAGCTTCTGCTCCTTATTCACGGTTTAAGCTCTCCATCAGCTGAAATCTACCGACACTGGCCTCATCCACAGCTTGAAATTCCTCTGCAACGCTTTGGATATTGGTGCAAACTGATTGAATAGCAACAGAAATATCCTTAGCTTTGCTTTGAGAAAGATCTATTGCATGATGTGCAGAATCATTTCCTAAAAGTTTAGTTTGCTCATCTTTATAAGCACCTACAACAATGGCGAGTGCTTCTCCCCCAGTTTTCAAAACAGTCGCTATTTGTTGGGCAATCAAAATATCACTTTTAATTTCCTTCATATAAATTTCCTTCAAATCTACAAGTGTGTCTCAATTCTAGCATATTATCCAAGCAAAGTAAAACAGCGCTTAACATTGGCACTATTTTTGATATGTGTTAGAAAATATAACATGGAATTCAAAAAATATTTGCCTTTCTCAAATTTTTCTGATATAATCAGACAATATTCTACCAAAGGAGAGAAAGTATGAAGAAAAAACTCATAGCTTTTCTGCTAGCATTATTCCCTATCTTTGTATTAGGGACAACAATTCATGCAGATACAATCAAAATCGTATCTGACACGGCTTATGCGCCTTTTGAATTTAAAGATTCCGACCAAACATACAAAGGAATTGATGTAGACATTATCAATAAGGTCGCTGAAATCAAAGGATGGGATATCAATATGTCCTTCCCTGGCTTTGATGCTGCTGTTAATGCGGTCCAAGCGGGACAGGCCGACGTCATTATGGCAGGTATGACCAAGACTGCTGAACGCGAAAAAGTCTTTACCATGTCTGATACATATTATGACACAAAAGTTGTCATTGCAACGACCAAGGCTAATACAATAAAATCCTATGATCAACTCCAAGGAAAAACAGTCGGAGTCAAAAACGGTACAGCTGCCCAGCGTTTTCTTGAGAAAATCAAAGATAAGTATGGTTTTACGATCAAAACATTTGATACGGGTGATCTCATGTATAATAGTCTGTCAGCTGGAGCGGTTGACGCAGTCATGGATGACCAACCCGTTATTGAATACGCAATCAGCCAAGGTCAAGATTTGAAAATTTCAATGAAGGGTGAGGCTGTTGGTAGCTTTGCATTTGGTGTCAAAAAAGGCAGCAAATACGAATACCTAGTGACTGAGTTCAACGAAGCATTGGCTCAAATGAAAAAAGATGGGACATTGAAAGACATCATCAGCAAATGGACTTCTGCCTCAAACAGTTCGTCAAACTCTGCAGTGCCAGAAACAACAACCAAATCTGGACAAAAAGCCACCCCAGTCAAAGCTAAATATACGATTTCCAGTGACTCATCATTTGCTCCTTTCGTTTTCCAAAATGATAGCAACCATTACACTGGTATTGACATGGACTTGATTAAAGCCATTGCTGAAGACCAAGGTTTTACACTTGAAATTTCTAACCCTGGCTTTGATGCTGCCATCAATGCTGTTCAATCTGGCCAAACTGACGGGATGATTGCCGGAATGTCTGTGACAGATGCTCGTAAAGAGACCTTTGATTTCTCTGATCCTTACTACACAGCTAACTCCATTCTTGCTGTGACAGAATCAAGCACTATTAGCTCTTATGACGACTTGAAAGGAAAGACCGTTGGAGTCAAAAATGGTACAGCCTCTCAAACCTTCCTCGTCGAAAATCAAAGCAAATACGGCTATAAAATCAAAACTTTTTCAGACGGTTCTTCGATGTATGATAGTCTGAACTCTGGCTCTGTCGCTGCCATTATGGACGATGAGCCCGTTGTCAAATATGCCATCAACCAAGGCAAGAAAATGAAAACGCCAATTAAAGGAACTCCTAGTGGTGAAGTTGCTTTTGCAGTGAAAAAAGGAACCAATTCTGAGCTTATCGAAATGTTCAATAACGGTCTGGCCAATCTGAAAGCGAATGGTAAATACCAAGAAATCCTTGATAAATATCTATCAGCTGACAAAGATGATTCTACGACCGTTGACGAAACAACCATCTGGGGACTACTCCAAAACAATTACAAACAACTTTTGAGCGGTCTGGGTGTCACTATCGCTCTGGCACTTCTTTCTTTTGCAATTGCCATGGTCATCGGGATTATCTTTGGGATGTTTAGCGTCAGCCCAATCAAAGCGCTTCGCATTATTTCAGAAATTTTTGTCGATGTTATTCGTGGTATCCCACTCATGATTCTGGCAGCCTTCATTTTCTGGGGAATTCCAAACTTCCTTGAGTCTATGACTGGTCAGCAAAGTCCAATTAACGACTTTGTCGCAGGGACGATTGCCCTGTCACTCAATGCCGGTGCCTATATCGCTGAGATTGTTCGCGGAGGGATTCAAGCTGTTCCAGCTGGACAGATGGAAGCTAGCCGAAGTCTAGGGATTTCGTATGGAAAGACCATGCGCAAGATTATCCTGCCTCAAGCAACCAAAATTATGCTGCCAAACTTTGTCAACCAGTTCGTTATCGCCCTCAAAGATACAACTATCGTGTCGGCTATCGGACTTGTTGAGCTCTTCCAAACAGGTAAAATCATCATTGCCCGTAACTATCAGAGCTTCAAGATGTATGCCATCCTAGCAGTGCTTTACTTGGTCATCATCACACTCTTGACTCGCTTGGCAAAACGCTTAGAAAAGAGGATTAAGTAATGGCAAAATTAAAAATTGATGTCAACGATTTACATAAATACTATGGGGAAAATGAAGTCCTGAAAGGGATTAGTGCTAAGTTCTACGAGGGAGATGTTGTCTGTATCATCGGTCCTTCTGGCTCGGGTAAATCAACTTTCCTACGCAGCCTGAACCTGCTTGAAGAAGTAACCAGCGGAACCATTACTGTTAACGGTTATGATTTGACAGATAAGACTACGAATGTGGATCATGTGCGTGAAGATATCGGAATGGTCTTCCAGCACTTCAACCTCTTCCCACACATGACTGTTCTGCAAAATATCACCTTTGCACCAGTTGAGCACAAGCGAATGAGCCAAGCTGAGGCAAATAAACTTGGTATGGAGCTCTTGGAAAAGGTAGGCTTGGCGGACAAGGCTGATGCCAAACCTGACAGCTTGTCAGGGGGACAAAAACAGCGGGTGGCTATCGCTCGAGGATTGGCTATGAACCCGGACATTATGCTCTTTGACGAGCCGACTTCTGCCCTTGACCCTGAAATGGTTGGCGACGTTCTCAACGTTATGAAAGATCTGGCTCAGCAGGGCATGACCATGCTGATTGTGACTCACGAAATGGGCTTTGCCCGTCAGGTCGCTAATCGCGTCATCTTTACCGCTGACGGTGAATTTCTAGAAGACGGCAAACCAGATCAAATCTTCGATAACCCTCAGCATCCACGTCTCAAGGACTTCTTGGACAAGGTGCTCAATGTATAAATGTGACAAATCCTGAAAGTGTTTTTCAGGATTTTTATTGACTTATATTGCCCTTTTTGCTAGACTAAAGATAGAACGATTTCGGAGGTACACGGAGACATGAAAAATTAAGTCTATTTTTTAAAGGAAACTTTATTTAGTAGATTTTGTCATGTTTCTGCATATCCGCGGGACTTTCGTTTTTTTGTGCTTTCAAGCTCCTATGGCTTATATTTAGATCAATCCTGTCGCTCCTATGACAGTGTAAGATGGAAGTCTACAAACGAATGCCCCTACTTGGACACTCCTGTGTCTTCTTTGTGCGATCAAAACGGCTCTGCTAAATAAAGCAGGGCTGTATTTTGTTTTAAAAAATAAAGGAGATATCTATGCTACAAATAAGAAATCTAACCATCACTCACCTAAAAGACTTGAAGGAGTTAGTCAAAGATTTGTCACTGACAGTCAATCAAGGAGACAAGGTCGGCATTATCGGTGAGGAGGGTAATGGCAAGTCCACCCTGCTCAAGCTCCTGTTAGACGAGCGACTGGTCAGTTCCTATGTCAGCTACAGCGGACAGATTGATAAGTCCTATACTGCTGCTGTTTATCTGCCCCAGCAACTGCCTTCAGAGGATGCCCAACTGACGATCAATGACTATTTCTTTGCTGATTTTGAAACCGAGCTGGACTATGCCAAGCTCTACCGCTATGCTAGCGAGCTCAACTTTGACAGCCAGCGTTTTGCCAGTCATCAGCAGCTCTCTAGCTTATCTGGAGGAGAAAAGCTTAAAGTTCAGCTTATCAAGAAACTAGCCAGTGATTGGGACATTCTCTTTCTTGACGAGCCCTCTAATGACCTTGATATCGAAACTCTGACTTGGCTGGAAAACTTTATCAGCCACAGCCAGAGAACGGTCCTTTTCGTCTCTCACGACGAGCACTTTCTCGCTCAAGCTGCGACCAAGATTGTTCATCTGGAGCGAATCAAAAAGAAACAGGAGGCTAGAACCAGCGTCAAGAGTCTGGACTATGAAAATTACCGCCATCAGCGTCAGGAGGCCTTTGAAAAACAGGGGCAACTGGCACGGAAAGAGCGGGAAGAACACGCCAAAACTATGGAAAAACACCGACGGGTTAAGCAGAGTGTGGAGCATACTTTACGAAACACCCATGACGCTACTGCAGGTCGACTGGTGGCTAAGAAGATGAAAAACGTTCTTTCGCAGGGCAAACGATTCGAAAAGGCAGGTGCTGAAATGACCGAAATCCCGACACAGGAAGATGCCATCAGCCTTCACTTCTCAAACATAGAAGCTCTGCCATTGACCAAAAGAATCCTAAAATTAGAAGGCATAAAACTGGAAGTAGACGGACGACAACTGGCGCAGAACCTGACTCTGGAAGTCTGCGGTCAGGAAAAAATTGGACTGATTGGTGCTAATGGCGCAGGAAAATCTACTCTACTTAAGGAAATATGGAAGATTCTGCGTGAGCGGGCAGATCTGAGGGTAGGCTACATGCCCCAGCATTATGGAGACTTGCTGACTGATGTGAGCAGTCCTTTGGACTTTCTGGCTCCCTCTGGCGACAAGGCTCAGGAAGAGAAAATCCTGACGCATCTAGCCAGTCTCCAGTTCACGCGCGACGAGGCCCGTCACCCGATTGGGCAGCTTTCCGGAGGTCAGAAAGCCAAGCTCCTCCTGCTCAAACTAGTCCTAGACCGTCCCAATGTCCTCCTTCTGGACGAGCCAACCCGCAACTTTTCTCCCATCTCTCAGCCCCAGGTTCGCCAACTATTGGCCAGCTATCCCGGCGCCATTATCGCTGTCTCCCACGATCGGATCTTTCTCAAAGAAGTCTGCCAGAAGATTTACCGACTGACGGAGGCTGGGTTGGAAGAGGTGGAACTAAACCTATCCTTGAACTAAAATCTATGATTAAATGACTTTTATATTATTTTTAGAATCACTTATTTATTTAAGTTTCTTTCCTTGCATTTCAAAAAAAAAGAAGTACAATATTAATGGAAGGACTATCGCTTAACTAGAGATAGAAAGGAAAAAATTAGGAAACTATATCTCTCTGGCTTAATGCGTCAGAACTAACCGATATATCTTTTCGTATTTTACACTACACTAATAACTACGACTCGATACATCATAGAAAACAGATAAGGAGACTCAGCATGCTCAAGAAATTCACTACATGTGCTTTTATCGTTACACTAATTTCTTCTGTCCTTATCGGGAGCAATATTATATCTGCAAATGATAAAGGCGAGGATATCCAAGCGAAACCACCAACTCTAGAGATAATGGTAAAACAAGCTTCTAAAGATCCTACTCTCTTGGAAACATTAAATCAATTTTCAGACCAGGATACTATCATTGCCTATCCTGAAAACATGGGTGGCGGGTTTTCTGTTAAATCTGCAGATACTAGCGAACCTCTAGTCGGAGAAATTCTTGATACTACAGGCAACAAAGTCGTTTATAGAGACGCGCAATCTGTCACCATTGCCCAAGTAAAAGAAGCGATTCAAAACAAGTAGTAAACTAAATTTATCTTTTATAAATATAACCGGCCTATTATTAAATAGGTCGGTTATTTGACTCTCCAATTCTTATTAATGATTCGTCTTACTTTCCTATACAAAGAAATTATCTTATAGCCTTTAAAAATCTTACAAAGATCAGCTATCTGAAAGATATTTACAGTCTTCATCTGAAAAGGTTAATTGAATTTTTCAAAATCAACTATTAATCGTACTTTGCGCCGTCTGCATTTGGTAATAAATACCTCTGGCTGTCATGAGCTCCTGATGATTCCCATGTTCGACGATATCACCATCTACCATGACAAGAATGATGTCAGCATTTTGAATTGTGGACAGGCGATGGGCGATGATAAAGCTAGTCCGTCCCACCATAAGCTTACTGAAAGCCTCCTGAATCAAAACTTCTGTCCGGGTATCAATGGAGGAGGTTGCCTCATCTAAGATTAGGATTTTAGGAACAGCGAGGAAAACGCGCGCAATGGTCAAGAGCTGCCGCTGACCTTGAGACAAGGAGTCCCCTGCATCCGCCAGGTAGGTGTCATACCCCTGAGGCAGTTGCTGGATAAAGAAATGAGCATTGGCCGCCTTGGCAGCTGCAATGACCTCTTCTCGGCTAGCATCTGGCCGGCCAAAAGCTATGTTGTCATGAATGGTCGCCGTTTTGAGCCAAGTCTCTTGCAGTACCATACCGAACTGCTGACGATAAGAGGCTCTGGTGTAATGCGTGATGGGAGTACCGTCTAAAGAAATAAGGCCACTATCAACATTGTAAAAGCGCATGAGGAGATTGATTAAAGTAGACTTGCCCGCACCAGTTGGCCCGACAATTGCGACCTTGCTAGCTGCTGGAATCCTTATATTCAAATCCTGAATCAGCTCTTTTCCAGGCTCATAGCCAAAAGCCACATGCTCAAAGTTAATCTGTCCTTTGACATCTTCAGACTGGAGGATTTCCTGACCAGACTCTGCTATTTCCTCTTGGTCTAAAATGCTGTAAATCCGCTCCGCGCAAGCCAAAGCGCTCTGCAATTCCGACATGACTGACGATATATCATTGAAAGGCTTGGTGTACTGGTTGACATAGTTGAGAAAGGTTACCAGTTGCCCAACCGTAAAGCCTGTTCCCTGAATGATTCGGACAGCCCCAAAGCCTACAATCAAAGCATAAATCAGGGCATTGATAAAACGAGTCGAAGGATTGACCGTTGATGAATAGAAAATAGCCGCCTGAGAATAGTCCGCATAAGTTTGATTGCTGCGAGTAAAAGCTGTATCAAACTGCTCCTGAGCATTAAAAGCCTGTATCAGACTTTCCTGGGTCAGACTTTCCTCAATCAGCTGGGTCTGTGCCCCTCTAGCCTGCGTCTGCCGTTGGAAAAAGCTAAAACTCTTTCTAGCAATAAAACGCGCTAAGAAGAGAGAAAGGGGCGTCAAAAGCAAGACCAAAAGCAGGAGAAAGAAGTCCAATCTGGCCATGCTAATGATAGTCACTAAAATTGTCAGCAAACCCACAAAAAATTGATTAAAAACCATAAGTAGGCCATTGCTGAGTTGCTCCAAGTCCGTCGTCACCCGACTAACCAAGTCGCCAGTTCCCTGCCGATCCAGATAAGCCAAAGGCAGATAGTGTACTTTCTTGATAACGTCTTGACGGAGCTGCTGGCTATAGCGATAAACCAGCTGATTATAGAGCAAGGGATTGAGCCATTGAATCAGCGTATTGGCTAAGATAACCAACAGCATCTGACCCAAAATCGGCATCACATGCTGCTCCGCTTGAGGGAGAAGAACACTATCTACCGCATTCCCGATTAAAACTGGAAGAAGAACAGTCAGAGCCACTTGAGCCACCGTTCCCAGACTAGCTAGGAGAAAGAGCCAGCGCGCCTGCAGCAAATCGCGAATCAAACGCCTCAAGCTGCTAGGTGATGTCTTATGCTTCATGCTTGCCCTCCTCTCCTTGACTATGCTGTGAGTGATGGATTTCTCGGTAAATGGCAGAGCTAGTTAAGAGTTCCTCGTGGCGACCAAGAGCCACCTGTTCTCCCTTGTCTAGGACTAAAATTTGATCCGCTGAGCGCAAGCTATTGGTCCGCTGAGAGATCAAGACCAGACTAGTCTCAGTCAATTCATTCTTAATAGCCTGCAAGAGTCTAGCCTCTGTCAGATAGTCCAGAGCTGAGGTCGCATCATCTAAAACCAAGAAAGGTGTCCTCCGCAAGACAGCTCTGGCAATGGTTAAACGCTGACGCTGACCGCCAGAAAAATTCCGACCAAAGGCCTCTACAGTCGCATCCAAGCCACCTTCCTTCTGAGAGACAAAGTCCGCCGCCTGAGTAATCTCTATAGCCTGCCACAAGTCTGCATCTGTTGGCTTGGTTGACAATCCTAAAGTCAGATTGGAGCGAACAGTTCCCTGAAAAAGCTCCGCTTTCTGAGGCACCAGACTAATCCAAGACCGCCATTCTCTGAGATTTTTAGGACTGCGTCCTTGGGAAAAGATGGTCAACTGACCAGCAGCCACAGAATAAAGATGAGCCAGCAGCTGAACCAGGGTAGATTTACCAGATCCTGTCCCGCCAATAACCCCCAAAGTCTGACC
This sequence comes from Streptococcus sp. Marseille-P7376, assembly GCF_902460385.1. NCBI lineage: Bacteria > Bacillati > Bacillota > Bacilli > Lactobacillales > Streptococcaceae > Streptococcus > Streptococcus sp. Marseille-P7376. The sequence goes on along the minus strand of NZ_CABPTS010000016.1, from coordinate 8,887 downwards.
GCTTTTCAAATCAAAAGTCAGACCAGTCAGGGCTGGACTAGCTGCATTTGGATAAGAAAAGCTGACCTGCTGAACTTTAATAGCTTGATTCGGCAGAGCTGTTTCCTGCACTAATTCCTGCAGGATATCTTCTTCTTTCTGTTCAAAAACCTGACTGATACGACCTGCACTGATATAGCTTTGATTGAGTGAGTTGACCAGCATAGCCAGCTTGAGCAATTCCACCAAAATCTGTAATAAATAATTAACCAAGGCCACTAGCATCCCCTGGGTCAGTAAACCATTGCCGATAAAAGCATTTCCCTGCCAAATCACAGCAATCAGAGTACCATTGACCGTAAGAAAGGTCAGAGGGCTAATCAGACTAGCAAGAGCTCCCGTCCTAATTTGCCAGGTTTTGTAGAGCTCATTGCGATTGCGAAAGGTCTGAACCTCGCGCTGGGTCTGACCGAAAGCTCGTATAACCCGCATGCCCTGCAGCTGCTCACGCGTCAGATTGACTAGCTGATCTGTCAGCTGGCGAATTTTGGCATAGAGAGGATTCATCAGACGAGACATAAGGACGATAATAGCCGTCAACACCGCCACCATGAGCAAGAACCACAAAGTAATAACCGGACTGATAGTAAGGGCCATGATGATAGAGCCAAAAACGATGATAGGCGCCCGCAAAAAGAGACGAAGAAATTGATTGATTCCCGTCTGGATCTGATAGGTGTCGCTGGTCAGCCGAGTCACCAAGCTAGAAGTCGTCAGCTCATCCCGACTAGCCTTGGGCAAGCGCAGAATCTTTTGATAGAGGTCACTTGTCATCTGGCGGGTGAAGCCCACTGCTGCCTTTGACGAATAATATTGGGCCACTACTGCTACCACCACGCCCAGCGCAGCCAAACCCATCAAAAGAAAAACCATCCAGTGGAGATGGGAGCTGTCGTGTCTAGGAATAGTCTCATCCACAATCCCCGCAATCAAAATCGGAACCAACAGTTCAAAACTGGCCTCCAAAAGCTTGAACAAGGGCCCGAGCAAAGATTCCCTGATATAGCCCTTGAAATATTTCAATAAATCTTTCATACCGCCTACTTCTCCATTAAACTGTATTTATTTTACCATAATTTTCAAAGGGTAAAAAATATTCTCCTTCTGAATATCAGAAAGAGAACATTGATATTAGACTTCTTGTAAGCTCTGGCTTATTTTCTTTAGCCCCATATGCAAAAATGGAGTTACAGCAAATAAGAAGCCGCCCAAAACTATAAAAGTCCAATCGAAACCAAAGTGATCGATCAACCAGCCCGTCACAGGGAAGATGACAATCATACTCAGGCTGAACATCATAGAATAGACACTAAGCATGGTCGCCCGTACTTCACTTGGCAGCTGCTTTTGTAAATCGTTGTCAAAAATCGGCTGGAAAAGAGCATACAAGGCGTTGCTGATTAGATAAATCAAGATATAGATGATTGGCGTGCCAAAGTAGGACAGCAGGTAAGTCACTCCAGTTAGAAGAACTACTGAAGGAAAGAGTTTTAAGGCAGAATATTTCTTTCCAATCACACTCGCCAGATAGACCGCTAAGATATTCAAAGTACTGCCAAGCAGCATGACTGCCGAGATCTGCCAACCTTTTAAGTCAGGTAATTGATTTTGATAATAAAAATAAAACATACACATCAGTGTTCCGATGATTTGGGAAAGAATCATCCAGGTAAATAGACTGGGATTTCTTTGCAATTCCTCTTTGACAGCCCAGATAATCTTTTTCATGGTCAGACGTTCTGCTTTCTCTGCTTTGACACTTGGCTCCTTCAACATCCAAGTCAAGAAAAGAACGATGATAGAGGTGCCAATCATGATATAGTAGGTCAGATGCAATTGTCCATGGACAAAAAATCCAGCCCAGACCGTTCCCAAAGACCGGGTCGCTTCAGCCACTCCAGATATAAAACTGGAGATGGATAAGTAACGTTCCTTGAGTCCAGCCTCCACAGATGAATCATAGATCATAGCAGCGCTTGTTCCCGAATCAAAATTATAGGACCAAGCACTAATCACCATAGCCAGTGCATAAATCCAAAAATTGCCCTGCCCAGCTAACATAAGAATCGAAGACACAATCCCAGCTATCCGGCTCAGATACAGATTGGTCTTGTAGGAAAAGCGATCCGCCAACATCCCAGAAGGAATTTCACAAATGACGCTAGTCGCATGAAAGATACTTTCCAAAAGGCCAATCTGCCAAAGGGACATGCCATTTTGACTTAGAAATAAAATCCAAAAACTAGTAATGCCTAGAAAGGCAAAAAATTCAACTCCGGCCATAAGACCGATATTTTTCCGATAACTTCTTTTAAACATATTTTCTCCTTTAACAAGTGTTTTTTTTTACTTTTATTCTTTATCACTTGTTAATCTGCTGGTTACATGACTCCTACCTCTTCTTTCTCTAAAATTCTGTATTTGGATTATTTCATAGTTTACTGTTGAACAAACGCCACATGGGCGTTTGATTCGTTTTACGGTTTAATACGGTGTAACATACGTGGGAATGGGATGGCTTCACGGATATGCTTGGTCCCTGCTACAAAGGTTACCATACGCTCGATACCGATACCGAAGCCACCGTGCGGAACTGTTCCATACTTACGAAGATCAAGGTAGAATTCATATTCTGTCGTATCCATACCAAGGTCATTCATTTTAGCAACAAGAGCATCGTAGTCTTCCTCACGCATAGAACCACCGATGATTTCGCCATAGCCTTCTGGTGCAAGCAAGTCTGCACAAAGCACGCGATCTGGATTTCCAGGAACTGGTTTCATGTAGAAAGCCTTGATAGCTGCTGGATAATTCACGACAAAGGTTGGTACACCGAAGTGGTTTGAAATCCATGTTTCATGCGGTGAACCGAAGTCATCTCCATGTTCCAGATGCTCATAGTCAGCATCCTCATCATTTTCATGGGCTTGCAAGAGGTCAATCGCTTCATCATAGCTAACACGCTTGAAAGGCTCTGCAATATAGCGTTTCAAAAGTTCTACATCACGTTCCAGCGTTTCCAAAGCTTGAGGAGCACGGTCAAGAACACCTTGAATCAAGGCTTTAACATAAGCTTCTTGCAAGTCAAGTGACTCATCATGCGTCAAGTATGAATACTCTGCATCCATCATCCAGAACTCCGTCAAATGACGACGGGTTTTTGATTTTTCGGCACGGAATACAGGACCAAAGTCAAAGACACGACCAAGAGCCATGGCACCTGCTTCCAGATAAAGCTGACCAGATTGGCTCAAGTATGCTGGTGTTCCGAAGTAGTCTGTTTCAAAGAGCTCAGTTGAGTCTTCTGCTGCATTTCCTGACAAGATTGGGCTGTCAAACTTCATAAAGCCATTCTTGTCAAAGAATTCATAAGTAGCATAGATAATGGCATTGCGGATTTGCATCATTGCCACCTGCTTACGAGAACGCAGCCACAAGTGACGGTTGTCCATGAGGAAGTCAGTCCCGTGTTCTTTTGGTGTAATGGGATAGTCATTTGACTCACCAATTACTTCGATGTCTGTAATATCCAGCTCGTAGCCAAATTTTGAACGCTCGTCTTCCTTGACAATACCTGTCACATAAACAGAAGTTTCTTGGCTCAAGCGTTTGATAATATCAAACTTTTCCAATCCTTCTTCTTCACCAAATTTTTCAATGAAGTTAGGCTTGAAGGCTACACCTTGGAAAAAGGCAGAACCGTCGCGCAACTGCAAGAAAGCAATTTTCCCTTTTCCTGACTTGTTGGCTACCCAAGCACCAATCGTTACTTCTTCACCAACATGATTTTTTACATCAATAATCGTTACATACTTTTTCGACACGTGTTCTCTCTTTTCTATTTTATTTTTTATGATAAACAGCCTCAATGTTGTTCCCGTCTGGGTCTATCACAAAGGCCGCATAGTATCCCACATGGTAATTTTTACGTTCGCCAGGTGCACCATTATCCTTTCCTCCAGCAGCCAAAGCTGCTTGATAGAAAGCATCTACTTCTTGACAAGTTTGAGCACTAAAGGCAAAATGCATCGGCTCTTGTTGACCAACATTTAGCCAAAAATCACCACCTGGATCCGCATCTCGCGGTTCTGTGAAACTAACGACCTGTCCCGTATCAAATCGAAGGTGATAATTTAAAGGAGTTAAAGTGGCTTGATAGAAAGCTTTAGAAACTTCTAAATTCTTTACCTTAAGGGTAAAATGATCGATCATTCCTACTTCTCCATAAAATCCTTGAGACGTTGAACCGCTTCTTTTAGGGTATCCATGTCAGTCGCATAGCTAAGGCGGACATTTTCTGGCGCACCAAATCCGTCTCCTGTCACTAGAGCCACACCTACTTCTTCTAAAATCGCTGTGGTAAAGGCTGTCACATCGGTATAGCCTTTCATTTCCATCGCTTTTTTAACATTCGGGAAGAGATAGAAGGCTCCCTGAGGCTTAACTACTTCAAAGCCAGGCACTTGAGCCAGCAAGGGGTAAATGGTATTCAGGCGTTCTTCAAAGGCCAATCTCATATTTTCGACCGTATCCTGACTGCCCGTCAATGCTTCAATTGCCGCATATTGAGCTACAGCTGTCGGATTAGAAGTCGTTTGCCCTGCAACCTTGCTCATGGCTGAGATAATCTCAGGCTCACCTACAGCATAGCCAATCCGCCAGCCCGTCATAGAGTAGCTTTTAGAGACACCGTTGATAACGACTGTTTGCTTGCGGATCTCCTCTGACAGACTGGAAATCGGCGTAAATTTATTACCATTATAGACTAAACGACCATAAATATCGTCAGCTAAGATCAGGATGTCATGCTCAACAGACCAGTTTCCGATAGCTAGCAGCTCTTCTGCTGTATAAATCATACCAGTCGGATTGGACGGCGAGTTCAGAACCAAGACCTTGGTCTTCTCAGTGCGGACGGCTTCCAGCTGGGCAACTGTCACCTTAAAGTTGTTTTCCTCTGTCGCTTGAGCAAAAACAGGCTTTCCTTCAGCCATCAAAATCTGATCGGCATAGCTGACCCAATAAGGAGTTGGAATGATGACTTCATCATCTGGATCAATCACACTCATAAAGAAAGTATAGAGGGAGAATTTGGCGCCCGTTGCTACTGTCACTTGATTTGGCTGAATCTCATAGCCATAGTATTTGGCAAAATACTTTACAATTGCTGCTTTCAGCTCAGGAAGACCGCTTGCGACCGTATAAAAACTCGCTCTGCCATCTTCAATCGCTGCAATCGCTGCCTGTTGGATATTTTTAGGAGTTGGAAAATCTGGCTCTCCCAAGGTCAAAGAAAGGATGTCCCTGCCTTCAGCCTTTAAAGCTTTAGCCCGTGCGGCGGCTGCCAAGGTCACACTTTCTTCCATATTTAAAACACGATTGGATAGTTTCATAGTCCCTCCTTGCTGAGCAAACTTTTGCTCTCAAATCCGATATTGTAATAGCTGGTTCCAGACTTAATTTCCCAAACAGGCTGGCCGTCTAAGTAACCAAAAGTGGTCTTATCAATAGAGGTCGCTCCATTATCCTTGGCCAGCTTCTCCGCCTCCGCCTGACTAATCCCATCTTGCAATTGATACACATAAATTTTGTTAGAATCTTGGGAAATCAGAACGGCTTCTTCCACTTTTTTACTATTTTTTCCAAGCAAGCTATAGTAGGACTCTTTGCCATTGTAAATAGAAAAACTAGTTAGCGTTTCCAAGTCCGCATATTCCTTAGCGACTTTTATAGATCCCTCCATCGCTGACCGCCTCGGTTCCATAGCAAGATGCAAAACTGTAAAAAATGAAAAAACAAGCGCCGTTAGGACAAGAAAAAGCCCGATAGCATACTGCCGAATAGGAAATTCAGCCTTTTCTTTAATTTTATGTTTCACTGAATCATTATACTACAAATAGCCTGATTTTTCTAGGACTTTTATCACATTTGCATTTATTACTCCTTATTGATAAAATGAGCCTATGAGAATAACTGAAAACCTAGACAACGAGACTCTACTTGACCTCAAGACAATTATCGTGCTCCATAAGGCTGAGCGAACCATCCGTAATATCGAAGCTCAAATTTTTAAAAAACACAACTTGACTCCGACCCAATTTTCCGTTTTGGAAACCTTATATAGCAAAGGAAAATTGCGGATTCAAGATTTGATTGACAGCATGCTGACTACTTCGGGCAATATGACGGTCGTCATCAAAAACATGGAAAGAGATGGTTGGATTAGTCGCAGCTACGATCCCAATGACCGCCGTTCCTTTCTCATCCAACTCACCGAGCAAGGTCAGAAAAAAATCGAGATCGTCCTACCAGAACACATCGCCAATATCCGACACATGACTGCCCTCCTCTCCAAAAACGACAAAGAAGATTTGGTACGGATTCTAAAAACTTTCAAAAAGCTGAGCTAAATTATTGCTAACTAGTGATAATTGTTGTAACATAGATTGTAACAAGAGTTCATCCTCTTGATTTGAATCATTTACAAGGAGACTCATCTATGTCTAAAGTATTATTTATTATCGGCTCACTTCGTCAAGGTTCATTCAATCATCAGTTGGCAGCACAAGCAGAAAAGGCTCTGGCTGGTACGGCTGAGGTTTCCTATCTGGACTACAAGGATGTTCCATTCTTTAACCAAGACCTCGAAGTCCCAGCACCAGCAGCCGTTGCTAAGGTTCGTGAAGAAATCCTTGCAGCCGATGCTATCTGGATCTTCTCACCTGTCTACAACTGGGCTATCCCAGGCGTTGTGAAAAACTTGCTCGACTGGACTTCACGCGCTCTTGATTTGTCAGACCCAACCGGCCCTTCTGCCCTCAATGCCAAGCTTGTGACCGTTTCATCCGTTGCTAATGGCACTTCACCTGATGAAGTCTTCAAACACTACCGCAGCCTGCTTCCATTTATTCGCATGAATGTGGTAGACCAATTTACTGGTGTCGGTATCAATCCAGAAGCTTGGGGAACTGGTCAACTGACTATCGCAGAAGACAAGCTTGATGAGCTGTCTGCCCAAGCAGATGCCCTACTAGCAGCCATGAACTAAGATAAAATGAAAAACATGAAGCAAGATTTCACAAGAAAGACTGCTCCATGTTTTTTTCTTATTTTAAAATGATGGCTGCGACGATTGGACTGACAATCACATACATAATTCCTGTCACTCCGATTGCAAGGCCGGCCATAGCTCCTGCAACTCGCCCATATTTAAAAGCTGTTCCGGTACCAACTGCGTGACCCGTACCACCTAGAGCTAGGCCAATCGCTACTGGATCCTTAATTTTTAGTAGTTTAAGAATAGTCGGCCCCATGACACTTGTCAAAATACCTGTTGCCACAACAACAACCAGAGTGACGGTTGTCAAGCCCTGCATTTTATCAGTAATGCCCACTGCCATCGCTGTCGTGACAGATTTTGGAAATAGGGAAATCGCTAAAAAGAAGTCCATCCCAAAGAATTTCGCAAGCAGAGCCGTAAAAGTCGTATTGACCACTACAGCCACAAAGGTACCTAGCAGGATACTGCGAGCGTGGTGCTTCATCAAGTGGAAGGTCTTATAAAGCGGAATTCCCAAAGCAACCGTTGATGGAACGATTAAGTTGTTTAAATAGGCTCCACCGACATAGTAGTCCTTATAAGAAATACCTGTTAATTTCAAGAAAGCAATGACCAAAATCGCTGCTAAAAGGAGAGGTGTTGTCAAAGGATGAGGAAATCTACGGAAAATCAGCATCCCAATGAGGTAGGCAAAAATGGACAAGGCAAGGCCAAATAGCGGGTTACTCCATAGATTAGACATGGTCCACCCCTCCTTCCTCATAATCGCCTTCAAAATGCTGCTTGATGAATTGTACAACAAGTGCAATGACGACCACATTTAAGACAATAGCTCCGAGGATAATCAAGATAATCGGCAGCAGATAAGGGGCAATCACATGAAACTTATCCATAATCCCTACAGCCGGAGGCAGAAAAAGAATGGTCATATTGGCTAACAGAAAGTTGCCAACCATACTGACATGTCGGAGCCGCAACAGCTTAAATTGCAGAGAAAGAAAAAGCAAGATCAATCCTATAATACTGCCAGGAATGGGAAGATGGAAGACACTTGATATCCCCTCTCCGATGATGGAAATCGAGAAAATAATCATCAACTGGACATATAACTTCATGCAGAACCTCCAAAACTTTCTATGTACAGTTTACTCCTTTTCAGAAATATTTCAAGGCTTTTCCCAAATAAAAAAGATGGAAACGAATCCATCTAATCTTTAGCATGACAAACTGCCTCTACATCATTTCCATTCGGATCTAGGATAAAGGCTGCGTAATATGGCTGATGCTAATGCTCAGGAATGCCTGGTACCCCCTTGTCTTATGTACCTGCTGGCAGACCAGCCTGTAAAAGCATCTAGTTGTGTTCTACTAGCCACATTAAAAGCAAGATGATTGACTTCAGACTTGTCCCCTGACTGAGCCAAAAGTCCCTGCGAACGCTGTTCTTAGCTCTGCAAAAGGAACAGCTTGAGACATATTAAATTCAAACTCATCAGCTAAAGGAGCCAATCTCTACTAGCAAAATATTTTACCGGCCTGTAACTCTTTGACTCCAATCCGCAAATGGACAATCTTCCGTTACCCTTCTATCAAAAAAAGGCTCTATAATTTCTGTAGTGGGTAAATCCACCGCAGGGATTATGGAGCCTATTTTGTTGTAGAAAAAAAGTCCCATAAGACCTATAATGAAAAGCAACGAAACCATCATTAGAAAGAATCTTATGGAACAATTAAATTTTATCACAAACCTACTCGAAATTAAAGACAAAAATATCATCATTCTAGATT
>NZ_CABPTS010000015.1:0-53922 GCF_902460385.1 Streptococcus sp. Marseille-P7376 | reverse complement strand
CATAAGATTCTTTCTAATGATGGTTTCGTTGCTTTTCATTATAGGTCTTATGGGACTTTTTTTCTACAACAAAATAGGCTCCATAATCCCTGCGGTGGATTTACCCACTACAGAAATTATAGAGCCTAGATATTTATCTTTTTAAGAAAAAGTCAATTGGCTAGTTATCAAAAAAATTGAGAATAGATTTCTTGAAACCGCTTGCATTATAATATTATAAATAGTATACTAAGTGTGGTATTACAATTCTACAAAAAATATACAAAATAAAGGAGAAATGTATGAAAAAAGTACTTTTTCGTTCACTTCTTGCTCTCTTGACGATTTTCCTGCTTCCTTTTCAGATAGTAGAGGCCTGTACAGGCTTTATCGTCGGCAAGAACTTAACAACAGACGGCTCAACTCTTTATGGCCGGACAGAAGATTTGGAGCCAAATCATAACAAGGTCTTTCTGGTTCATGAGCGAAAGACTAATGCAGCAGGCGAAAAATTAGTCGATCAGGTCAATGGGTTTGAATGGACCCTTCCTGCCGAAAGCTATAAATATACTTCTGTTTCAGATGTGACCCCTGCAGATGGAATCTACGATGAAGTTGGTTTTAATGAGTATGGTGTCTCCATCTCAGCGACTGTCTCAGCTAAGGCCAATAAGGCTATTCAAAAGGTGGATCCTTATGTGGAGAAGGGATTGGCCGAGTCTATCTTAACCACTGTAGTCCTGCCTCATGTCAAGACGGCTCGCGAAGGGGTAGAGCTGATGGGGAAAATTGTAACTGAGCAAGGTGCTGCTGAGGGCAATATCATCACCATCGCAGATAAGATCGGCGTCTGGTATATGGAAATCTTGTCTGGACACCAGTATGTAGCGATTAAGTTTCCAGATGACAAATACGCAGTCTTTCCTAATACCTTCTTCTTAGGCAGTGTCGACTTTGCTGATACAGAAAATGTTATTGCCTCTGAAGGTGTAGAAGAAGTAGCCAAGAAGGCCGATTCTTATAAGGAAATCGACGGGAAATTCCACATTTCTCAATCCTACAATCCGCCTATGGTAGAAGCAGACCGTTCTCGCGCTTGGGCGGGGATTACCAGCCTAGATCCGGAGGCACCGATTTCTTATAACGATGCCTACTTTGATCTCATGCACAGCACGAATAAGAAAATCTCAGTGGCTGATGTCATGAAAATGCAGCGCAACCGTTTTGAAGGTACTCAGTTCAAGCCTTTAGATCAGATGGAACTGGACGGTAAGGGCATCCCTCAGCGCGGTTCAGTAGATCCCGTTTACAAATATCCACTAGGCAATCCGAACGTTATGGAAGCCCATGTTTTCCAACTCAAAGACAATATGCCTGCCAGCATGGGTGGCGGTACTATGTGGCTGGCAGTAGGCAGTCCGCGTTTCTCCCCTTATCTTCCTTACAATGGTAATATCACAGATACTTACGGTGCTTATAAGGTCAACACAACTAGCTACAGTCCAGACTCTTGGTACTGGGTTGCATCCCATATCTATGACATGGCGGCTAAACATCAGGATCTCTTTGGCACTTCTATCCAGGATAAGTGGAAGGCTTTAGAAGCCAAAATGATTGAAGAACAGGCCGGTTTGGACCTTGCCAATGCGGGATTAGAAGATTCATCTGCTCAAGTGACTGCTGAAAGCATAGCCAGAGCAGAAGCTGTATTCAAAGAAATGAAAGCTCTGGAAGCAGAAATGGAAGCTAAGATTAAAGAAGCTGAGACAAAACCGTCTGATTCCAGCAGTTCATCATCTAGCTCTTCTGCAGAGACGAGCACTTCTTCCAGCAGCTCATCTACCTCCAGCACCAGCAGTTCCAGCTCCCAATCTTCTACTGATCAGCAGGTTATTGATAGTTTGGTAGACGATGCGACAGGTATCAGTCTGAAAAATGCTGACTTGGTCAAGGCCAGCCTGAAACTATCTGTGACTAAAGTAAACACAGACGACCAAAATGCAGATACTTATGACATCAAGCTGACAGACCAGCAAGGTCAGCCAGTCCATCAGGTCAGCCCTACTCTGGTGACCATGCCAATCCGCAAGGGAGCAACTGTAGAAGGAGTCTATGACCTTAAAGACGGCAAGCCAGCTGAAAAATTTGAGTTTACTGTAAATGAAAATGGAACAGTCCATTTCACGACAAGCCATTTTTCAAGCTATCAAATTCAATATAAAAAACCAAGCCCTGATGTTAAAAAGACGAGCAAATTCTTACCGTCCACTGGTGAACAAGTCACATTCTTAGGAATTATAGGTGTTATTCTTTTGGGTGTTGTTATCTACGTTTTGAAAAAATCTAAAAAGAAATAGAAGCCAGAAATCCCCTCAATCGAATGATTGAAGGGATTTTTACAAATGATGAACTTACTAGATTTTTTAGTTCACACATATTCTGAGTGAAGCTAAGCCTATAATAAAAAATAAACTGAATGCCTATCTCAGTACCACTGGCTGTAATCGTAAGTATTGAGGATGATGTCAGTGATTTCTTGCGGACTTTCCTGAGCACCGCTTGTAATCCAGAGAGAGACAATTCCTTCAATGCTGGATAGGAAAATCTCCAGAGCATATTTCTCTGGGACTCGGAAATTTTCTCGGAGAAAGGCCTCGGTACTGGCAGTTTGTTGCTCGCTGAGGATAATGCTAGTCATGAATTCTCGAATGGTTTCCCGAAAGTTGATATATTTGCTCTTTGCCACGGCATTGATCAGGCGCTCATTTTCCTTGAGATTTTGGAAATTTGCCATCATCAGCTCTCGGGGAGATGTTGCATGTTCTTCAAAAAGGCTGCGCAGCTGGGAGATAATTTCCTCTTTGAGGCGCTCCATCATATCATACTTATCAATGTAATGCAGATAAAATGTTCCGCGATTAATACCGGCTCGCTTGCAAAGTTTACTGACAGAAATATTTTCAAATTTTTCTTCTGAAAGCAGCTGGATTAGAGCTTCCTTGATGTCTTCCTTGGTGGATGTTTGGCGTTTTTGGGCCATCTTTGCTCCTTTTTATTAAATCAACACTTTGTTGATTTCTGACTATTGCAATTCACTTGTTTCCATTATATAATATCTTTGATAAATAATCAACATGTTGTTTATTTAATAAAAAATCTGCTAGTTATAAAGAATGAAAGGGTGAGGGAATGGCTTATATTGAGTTGAAAAATAGTTTTAAATGCTATCAAACAGGCGATACAGAAATTATTGCGAACAATGATATTTCTTTTGAAATTGAAAAAGGAGAGCTGGTCATTATTTTGGGGGCTTCCGGTGCCGGCAAGTCAACCGTCCTCAATATCTTGGGAGGCATGGATACCAATGATGAAGGGCAGATTTTGATAGACGGCCAGAATATTGCTGATTACACTTCTCATCAGTTGACTGACTACCGCCGCAACGATGTGGGCTTTGTCTTTCAGTTTTACAATCTGGTTCCCAATCTGACAGCCAAGGAAAATGTGGAGTTGGCTTCAGAAATCGTCAAGGATGCCCAGGATCCGATAGTGGCTTTGACGGCAGTTGGTTTGGAGAAACGAATAAATAATTTCCCCGCCCAGCTCTCAGGTGGAGAGCAGCAGCGGGTCTCTATCGCTCGGGCAGTGGCCAAAAATCCTAAGCTTTTGCTCTGCGATGAGCCGACCGGAGCCTTGGATTACAAGACTGGTAAGCAGGTTCTTCAGATTCTTCAGGACATGTCCCGCAAGCAAGGGGCGACCGTCATCATCGTAACCCACAATGCTGCTTTGGCTCCTATTGCTGATCGGGTTATCCGTATGCACGATGCCCGAATCCAGTCTGTTACTTTAAATGCTAGGCCTCAGGATATTGCCAGTCTGGAGTATTAGCGGGGTGAGTATATGAGAAAATCAATTCTTAATAAAGATATCTGGCTCTCCTTTCGTCAGTCAAGAGGACGCTTTATTTCTATTATGAGTCTGATGATGCTGGGCGCTTTTGCTTTGGTTGGGCTCAAGACATCTGGTCCTGATATTGAGCGGTCTGCCAGTCGCTATCTATCCAGTCTTAACACCATGGATCTAGCTCTTATTTCTGACTATGGGATTAGTAAGGAAGACCAGAAAGAGCTAGATGGGATAGATGGTGCTCAGGTGGAGTACGGTTATTTTACAGATGCTGTGATTGGCGAATCCTACCAAGCCCTTCGGGTCTTTTCTAAGCCAGATAATATTTCTAAATTTAAGCTGGTTTCTGGTAAATATCCAAGAAATGACCGAGAAATTGCACTGCTCAGCTCTTTTCAAGATCGTTACAAAATCGGAGATAAGATTACTGTAAACGAAAAGAGTGGCGGAAATCAACTTCTGACTCAGCACAGCTTTACTATTACTGGCTTTGTTAACTCAGGAGAGCTGGGCTCTACTGTTAATTTTGGCAATACCAATGTCGGAAATGGAACCTTGTCTGGCTACGCCCTTGTGCTGCCTCAAGCTTTTGATAGTCAAGTCTATACTCTTGCCCGTTTGACTTATAAGGATTTAAAGGGGCTGAATTCTTTTGGGCCTAACTATCGGACCAAACTGGAAAAACATCAAAAAGACTTGGAAAAACTGGTCGCAGATAATGCAGAAAATCGTTTGGAAGAAATCCAGTCAGCAGCTAAGAAGAAGATTCAGGACGGTGAAGCCGATTTGCAAAAAGCTCAGCAAAGTCTGATAGATGCTGAAAATCAGCTAGCGGATGGGCAAAATCAAATCAATCAGAAACAAACTGATTTAAACCAGGCTCAGTCGCAAATTGCTGAAAATGAAGGAAAACTAAGTCAGGCTGCCACCCAGCTTGCTGAGGCTGAACAGGTACTTGCCGCTTCAAAAGCTCAGCTGGATGCAGTAGCTCCGCAAATTGCCGCAGGTCAAAATCAGCTGAATCAAAACAAGGCACAATTAGATGCGGCACTTGCATCCCTGATGGCAGCTCAGCAAATCTTAGAGGGCAAAAAGGCGGACTTGGATACAGCCCAAGCTAGTCTCAGCCAAGGTCAGGCCGAATTGGAAGCTGCCAAATCTCAGCTTCAGGCGCAGCTTGCGGCTATTGAGGCTCAAGGTGGCGATCCTGCTGATTTTCCGAAAATTGCTGCTGCCCAGCAAGAAATTGCCACTAAGGAAACAGAATTGGCTGCTGCCCAGCAGGCACTAGAAGCTGGCAATGTCCAATATCAGACGGCACTTACAACCTACCAAGCTCAGGAAGCTTCTTATCAATCTGGCTTAAGCCAGTACCAGGAGGCTGTCGCCCAGTTTGAAAGTAAAAAAACAGCCTATAATGTCGGTTTAAACCAATATCAGACAGGATTAGCCAGTCTTGAAAGTAAAAAAGCTGAATATCAGTCTGGCGTCAATCAGCTGGCCCAAGCCAAAGAACAGTTAGCAGCAGGCCAGCAGCAGATTGACCAAGCTCAAGCAAGCCTAGATGAGAAAAAATCTGAGTTTGATCAGCAAAAGGGAGAGGCAGAGAGCAAGATTAAAACGGGACAGGCAGAGATTCAAAAAGCTAAAGAAGAAGCTGCTGGTCTAACGCTTCCAAGTTACCATGTCTATACCCGACGCAACTTTCCGGGAGACACAGAGTATCAGATAACGGCAACTCGTGCCAGCGGTATGTCCTCGGTCGGAAATGTCTTTCCAATCGTACTTTACTTGGTGGCAGCTTTGGTAACCATGACGACGATGACACGTTTTGTGAGTGAGGAGCGCATGAACGCAGGAATTCTTCGGGCCTTGGGCTACGAAAACAGAGATGTCATCAAAAAGTTTGTTGTCTATGGCTTAATTGCAGGTGTCCTGGGAACGATTTTGGGTATTCTTGCGGGAACCTACTTTCTGCCCTATATCCTTGGGAAGTCACTCTTCCAAACCTCTACCTATCCAGCGATTAGACTGGATTTCTACTGGCAAATTAGTTTGGCTGCCCTAGTTCTTTCTTTTATCTGCAGTGTTGTACCAGCACTTTACATTGCTCACAAGGAGTTGAAAGAAAAGCCAGCTCAGCTGCTTTTACCCAAGCCTCCAAGCAAGGGTTCAAGCATTTTATTGGAAAAAATCGGCTTTATCTGGCGTCGTCTCAGCTTCGCTCAAAAAGTGACTGCCCGCAACATTTTTCGCTACAAGTTGCGTATGTTTATGACCATCTTTGGGGTGGCTGGTTCCGTCGCTTTGCTCTTTGCAGGACTAGGCATCTCTTCCTCTCTGGGAGGAATTGCAGAGCGGCAATTCGGCGAAATTTTTCAGTATGATATGATTGTTGTGGAAAAGAATCGTAACAGTCAAGCAGAAGAACAGTCTCTGATTCAAGCCTTGAAATCAGACAAAGTATCTGACTCCCAAGGCATTTACCGTGAGACTTTTACCAAAACCATCAAGGGTCTCAAAGATGAGCAGTCCATTGCTATGTTTGTGTCAAAAAACAATGACTTTAAAGGTTTTATGGAGCTCTACGATAGTCAAAGTGGGCAAAAATTGCCCCTTTCAGATAATGGCATTGTTCTTTCAAGAAAACTGGCGACTGTTTTAAATGTATCGGTCGGAGACAGCATTGAACTGACATCTGATGAAGGGAAGGCCTACAAACTAAAGGTTTCAGGTATCTCAGAAATGTATGCAGGCCACTTTCTTTTCCTGAATCAAACCTATTATGAAAAGGTTTTTGCCCGAGATTTTGCGATTAATGCCTATCTAGTCAAGCTCAAAAATCCTTCAAGCAAGAATATTCAGGCTAGAGCTGCTGATTTTATGAAAGAGACCGGTGTTCAAACTGTCGTACAGGATATTGAAGTGATAGAGTCGATTAATGCAGCTGTCAAGTCTTTGGGCTTGGTCATGCAGATTCTAACTCTGGTCTCCATTCTCTTGGCAGTGGTCATCCTTTATAATTTGACGACGATCAATGTCTCTGAGCGGATTCGAGAGTTGTCTACCATCAAGGTACTGGGTTTCCATAACAAGGAGGTAACCCTGTATATCTATCGTGAAACGATTGTCCTCTCACTGATTGGCATTGTGGTCGGAATCTTTGCTGGGAAGACGCTTCACAGCTTTCTGTTGCAGATGATTGCACCGGACAATGTTCTTTTCAATCCAGAAGTGTCCTTTACGGTTTACCTGATTCCAGTCATTTCCATCATGGGTATCCTAATCCTTTTAGGTTATATGGTCAATTACAATCTCAGACGGGTAGATATGCTAGAAGCTCTCAAGTCGGTGGATTAATATTCGTATATAACTTCCCTCAATGTTTTTTGAGTGGAAGTTTTTTTGATCTTTGTTATAATATTTCTTGTATAGAAAGAGAAAGATACGATGAAAAGAAAAATTGCTTTATTGTCAGATGTTCATGGCAATGCGACGGCTCTGGAGGCCGTCTTGGCTAACGCAGAGAGTCAGGGAGTGACGGACTACTGGTTTTTGGGTGATCTGCTCATGCCAGGGACTGGTCGGCGTAATATTCTGGACAGACTGGATCAGTTGCCCATCAGCCTACAGGTTCGGGGAAATTGGGAAGATAGCCTTTGGCGTGCCCTGCACGGCAAGCTGGACTTGTCTCGCCCTAGCCATCTTTACTTGACCAGGCTCTGCCATTTTATCTTGGAGGAAATTCGTCCAGAAGAAATTGACCGTATGCAAGAGTTACCTCTGCAAGTTTTGACAGAAGTAGAAGGTTTGAAGATTGCAGTCAGCCACCACTTGCCGGATAAAAACTGGGGTCGGGAGCTGATTCATATCGGTGAACAGGCCGATTTTGACCGACTCTTTGAGGGAAATGAAGCGGCCATTGCCATCTACGGCCACATCCACCAACAATTCCTTCGTTATGGAACGGGTGGCCAGCTGGTTATCAATCCAGGCTCCATCGGTCAGCCCTTCTTTTTGGACGCGACTTTGCGGCAGGATCTGCGAGCCCAGTATGCTATCATCGAAATTGATGAGACCGGTCTGAAGGATGTGGACTTGTGTAGAGTCGCCTACGATGTTGAGCAGGAGTTGGAAATAGCGCGTGAGCTCCAGTTGCCCTATTACGAAATTTATGAGGAAAGCATAGTCAATGGCATTCACCATACCCACAATCACGATCTCTTGCGAGAAATCAGTGAGAGGGAAGACTATTTTGCCTCGGTTAAGGAGTTCTTGAGAGACCCTTTATAAACTTGCAGCGCCTGCAGAACAATGTTTTTTTGTCAATTAAATAAGCGGTCGAAGATTCTTGTTTCGACCGCTTTATCTATTGGCATGATTCTAAAATCCTCCGCCACTTCCTCCGTGACTTCTGCCTGATGAAGACGTATGTGTGCTGCTACCACCAGAACTAGAGTTGCTGCTAGGTTCTGGTTTTGGTTGCTTGCTTACCTTTGAGAAGAGGAAGAATTCTTGAGAATTGGTAATCTGAAGGCTGTTTTTCTTGATGTAATCAGCGGCTCCGGTTTGATAATGGACGGATTTGAGCTGACCTTTCATTCCTGTTACGATGAGATAGGCGATACCAAAACCGATAGCCATAGCCCCAGGAATCCAGTACCAATCTAAAGGTTCCTTGGGGAGATTATGCACATCATAAGGCTGTCCTTTTCTGGCTTGCGTCAGAAAGTCATCGCACTGCTTAGCGTAGGTTGTAAAAGCAGCATTGTAGTCACCATCTTTTAAATCAGGCAAGAACTGCTTTGATAGATAATCTAAGCCAGCATCGGTAAAAGCAGTGATGCCGTAGCCTGTTGTTGAAATGTGCCATTTTCGTTCTGTCATACTGACTAAGAGAAGAAGACCATCGTGATTTTTCCCTTGGCCGTAGCCATTGTAATCGAAGTAATCATCTGCAAAGTCTTGGACGCTCTTTCCTTCCAGACTCTTGACGGTTACGACAACGACATCGCATTTTTGGCGCTGACTAATGTCTTCGAGCTTTTCTAGCAAGACTTTTTCTTGCTCTGGCTTCAGCAAGTCGGCATCATCTACCAGTAACTTATTGGCTGATGAATCAAGAAGCTTGACCACCTTATTGAGATAATACCGGACACAGCTATAATTGTTTTCACCGCTCTCAAAAGCTTCCCAAAGTATGTCGTCACTCTTTTCGCCTAGCTTTTCTTCAGCATTTCCAGCATAATAGACGGTCCACTCGTCCTTTTCCTCATCGACAGCAAGGAGAACGCCTTCGGCTGTCCCTGCAGTTTCTTGATAAATCTTTTCAGCATAGGCTTGAATGCCATCTTCACCTGCTGACTTGGCTGCCAGAAAGTAGACTTTGAAGTGATAGCGCTCATCAATCTCTTTGGCGGCTTTATTAATCTCGGCAATTTCCTCACTGGAAAAGGCGGAGACTTCATCGCGAATATAGCTGGTTTCTTCTTCTGCACAGACGGTTCCAATCATGAGCAAGGAAAGCAGAAGGGTTGTCAGTAAAGTTATGAATTTCTTCAACATAGTCTGATCCTCCTTCTCACAGTAAGTTGATTAGCCATGCTGCCGCATAACTAACTAAACTTGCCGCCACGCCAATACCAATCAGCCAACGTCTATAAGCTTGTTTGTCTAATGGCAGGTCGCCGACGAATTTACCAGTTTGACCATTCATGGCAAAGACAAATTTTTTACCATGCCAAGTTGTATTTAAGATCCAAACTGGATAAAGCACATACTTGGTCGAGCCATTTTTTAGTCGGATATTTGATGATTCTGCAACAACGGTATCGAAATTGGTGACCGTGTTTGCAAAGACAGTTTCTGTACTTTGCTTGACACGGCGATTGGCATGAGAAAGACTTTCCTCAGCACCAACATCATACTTGTCTGCCAGATAACCTGCTAAGTATGCAGTCTGAAAATTAACAGCTTCTGAAAAATCAAAGGGCTCAATGGATTCCATCAATTGATTATCTAATTTGCTTGAACCATCAACTGGGATTCGCTCAAAATCTAACTGACCAGAACGAAGAACTGAAAAGTAGTTCGTTTCGGTGTAGTTGTAGTCCTTATCACTCCAGCTTCTCACTCTAGTGGCTTGATACTGAATATCGGCATCCGCTTCTGTATCAAAAAGCCAGAATGGGACATAAAGTCCTTTGACCTCATCGATGTGATTTTGGTCTTTAAAGACCTTGGGGAGGAGGATTTTCCCCACAAGGTGTTTACTTAGTTTTTCCTTAGCTGCTTTTTTGTCCAATTTAAAAGGAATGACATAGTCTGGTTTTAAATCACCAGAAAAGCGTCCCATCATAACGACAGGATTGTCACAGAATGGGCAGGATGTGGCTGCCGTTGATTCATCAGCGACGATTTCACCGCCACAAGACTTACAGACATAGACGGACATGTTATCTGTCTCGCCACTTTCCCATTCACCACCAGCTTGAGAAGTCCAAGTCAAATCTTCACCGGCTTGGTTTTTTAATGCTTCATCTAATGCCTGCAAACTATCCATATCCAACTCAGTATCACAATAAGGACACTTCATTTTTTGGATAGAACTGTTAAATTCAAGAGCACCGCCGCAATTCGGACATTTATATTCTTGTAATTCTGCCATGATGACCTCCTTTCTACTGTCATCTGTCTATGAGATAGAGAAAAAAGTTTTAAATAAGGTCATGTTCATCGAAAACATTGCCACATTCAGGGCAGAATTTTGGTGGATTGTATGGATCTTCAGGCTGCCAGCCACAGTTGCTGCAACGGTATTGGCGCTTGGATTCAGGTTTCGGTTGGCCGCAATTTGAGCAGAATTTGCCCTTGTTGACAGTGCCACAAGAACAGGTCCAACTGTCTTGAACAGGTTTTGGCGAACCGCATTCGGGACAGAATTTCCCAGAAGCTTCATGTCCATTTGGGCAAGTCCATTTATCTGTTGGACTTTGAGAAGCTGCAGACGCTGCTTGTGCCTGTTGTTTGGCAGCTTGTTCTTGTTGTCCCATGGCAAAAAGATTTTGAGCATTCATACCGCCGCCCGCGCCTGTAGCCATGCCTAGTCCCATGAAGCCGGTCATAGCACCGCCAGGATTATTAGCGGCTGCTTTCATAGCATCTGCCTGTGCTCCAACCAAAGTAGCAGCTGCCATTGTTGTATCTTTCATAATGGCCGTACGTTGCGCTTGCTTAATCATTTCAGCATCTTCTTCTGGAAGAGTGACAGAACCCAGAGCTACGCTAATGACTTTCAGCCCACGGAGCTCGCCCCATTTGCTAGATAAGGCTTCGTTCATGGCATTTTCCAGCTCTGTATTGTGGCTCACGATTTGATTTGGCCGCAATTCTAAGTCAGATAATTGTGCAAAAGCTGGTTGAAGAGCGCTGATAAATTCAGTTTTCAGTTGTGATTCGAGTTCTTCCCGCAGATATTCTCTTTCTACGTTTCCACAGACATTGGTGTAGAAAAGAAGCGGGTCAGCAATCTTGTAAGAATAAACGCCAGAGCAGCGGACAGAAACATCTATATCCAGACCGATTTTGGAGTCCACTACCCGAAATGGAATTGGGTTTGGGGTGCCAAACTTATTATCGATAAGTTCTTTGGTATTGAAATAGTAAACACGCTGGTCTTTGCCTGTATCACCACCATAAGTAAACCGTTTACCGATTTGTTTGAAGGTTTCCTTGATGGATTCCCCTAAATTGCCTGTAAAAATGCTAGGCTCACTAGAAGTATCGTAAGTAAATTGACCAGGCTCCGCACAGACTTCGACAATTTTTCCTTGTTCGACAATCATCATACATTGACCGTCTGCCACAGCAATTCCAGAGCCGTTTGAAATAATGTTGTCGTTGCCCTTAGTGTTGGAAGAACGTCCAGATATTTGTTTTTGCCCTTTGACCACCATAACGGACTTGTCCATGGCATCACAGTAAAAGAATTCCTTCCATTGGTCGGCTAAGACGCCTCCTACGGCGCCAATTCCTGCTTTAATAAGGCCCATAAGAATCTCCTTTCTTTTTACAAAACACGCTGATTGGCATTAATTTAAAGATTCCTGATAAATCACCTCATCTCTTTTGGCAGTGAATTTTGAGTATAGCAAAAAATCGTGTGCCGATGAACACACTTTTATATTTTCTAATTTCATAATTTGCTTGACTCGAAGTTTTTGAAAACGCTTTCCTATATAAACTATTATATCATATTTTGGGAAGATTACAATAATTTATAGGAGAAAACATGCAGACAGGATGCAAAAGTGGAGACAAGAATATATAAGTAACACTTGAAGTTACAACGTTTTTAATATATAATAAAGGAGAATAAGAGCAGAGAGGAGAATGAAATGCAAATTTCTAGCCGTTTTACTATGGCGACTCACATCCTAGTGGTTATCGCTCTAGAATGTAAAAATGAAAAAATAACGAGCGATTTGTTGGCAGGCAGTGTCGGAGTCAATCCAGTTATTATCCGCAAGACCTTGTCCCAACTTAAGAAGGCTGGCTTGATTACCGTTGCCCGCGGAACAGGAGGAGCAGAGCTTGCTAAGGATTTAAAAGATATCACGCTCTTGGATGTCTATCAGGCAGTAGAATGCCTGGGCAAGAGCGGGCAGCTCTTTAGTTTCCATGATAAGCCTAATCCAGACTGTCCGATCGGCAAGAACATTCACACTGTTTTAGACGACCGCTTGGCTGCTATCCAGACAGCCATGGAAGCAGAATTAGCTCAAACCAATCTGGCCCAAGTCGTTGCGGCTGCGGAAAAAGAAATTCAACAACAAGCTGTTTCCCAATAATCAGCTTGTTGTTTTGCAATTTCCAATGGCTTTGTTTATAGTAACAAACATTGATATATTTTGAGAAGGTCGCTGTGAAAAACAGAACGGGTGGACAGACACTCTGAAGATGAGGAAAGCAGATAAAAAGTACCAAATTCGGTGCTTTTTACCGTACTTTAAATATGGTAAAATGGATATGACCAAAATATGAAAAAAGTATAGAATGGCGAAATAATAAACGCAAATATTCTTTTTTGATGATGAATAAGAATAGAGAAAATTTGAATGTACAGAGGAAAAAGCATGAGATTACCCCAAAATAAGACAAAGCATGAACTTACAAAATTATGGACTGGGGAGCTGATGGCTGTTGTATCATTTTGGCTATGTTTTTTTGCTTTAAAAGACTGGCTCTTAAATACAATGATGTTGATTTCTATTTTATATCCACTAACTGTATTGAGTTTAATTCTTATTCAGGGTTCCTTATATTGGCTGATTTTGTTAAAGAGATTATCCAAGCCGCAATTTGCCAGAACAAATACAAGAAAGATATATAGGATCTTTAAAATGATTGATTTTGTTTTATTATGCTTCGGCGTCCCTATGATTATACTCTGTTTTGTAAATGTTCCTGTAATGATGTTCGCAAGTTTCATCTTGACCTTTGCAGTAATTGAGTGGATAAACTATTACAAAGTACGATTATCTTACAGTGCGAATCCTTTCGTTTTATTGAGACGTATTAAAAACGGGAAATTGTCAAAGAGTAGATTAGCTAAAGAACTTAGTGGAAAATAACTTGCAGATTGTCTAACCGAAACAATTAAATACAATTCTACTACATAGTCATTCATCAAACAGTAAGTCCAAATGATTTACTGTTTTTTTATTGTGCACTTATATTGTATATTCAAGGGATAAATAGGGAAAGAGTATACATCAAGTAAATAATTGCAAATACCAAGGGTGAGGGCGAAAAAGTTGGGGCAAAGCCGAAAAGCTCTCCTATACAGTACTCATGAATTAACGGAGACATTGCGCAAAAGCAGAATTATTGATTGGCAGAAAAAACATTCTGCGCGTGCTCGTATGCGCATGCTTGTTAAACGGCTCCTTAGGAAATACAAATATCCACCGGAGGGTGTCGAAGACGCCATTGTGACAGTTATCAAACAATGTGAAATGTGGACAGATAATCCTGATAATAATTATGAGTCCTATTCATTTTCTGACCAACTGATGGTTGCTGAAAAATAATATTTACTCAAAATATCAGTCATTTTTTGAGATCCCTCAAAGATATTTTGTTACAATATTTTCACCATTCCAGAAAGTAAAAATAAGAACCCGTGTAAGCAAAAAAGCACCAAATTTGGTGCTTTTTTGCTATGTTAATTAAAATACAGCAAGTCCTTGCTGGTTTCGGTGAAGAGTTCAAAACCATTCTTAGTGACATGACCGCAGTCTTCGATGCGGACACCAACCTTGCCAGGGATGTAGATACCAGGCTCGACAGAGAAGCACATGCCTTCCTCGATGACCATGTCGTTGCCCTCCATGATGGATGGGAATTCGTGGACATCCATACCGATGCCGTGACCCAGACGGTGGTTGAAATACTCACCATAGCCAGCTTTTTCGATGACCTCGCGGGCAGCTCGGTCTACTTCATGAGCTGTGACGCCTGGTTTGATAAAGTCAAGCGCTGCTTGTTGGGCTTCCAGAGTCAAATAGTAGATGTCTTTTTTGAACTGGTCTGGTTGCCCGACAGCGACGGTCCGTGTCATATCACTGGCATAGCCATTAACCATGCAACCCAGGTCAAAGAGGAGGAGGGCATTATTTTCTACTTTGTTAGCTCCGGGAATGCCGTGTGGATTGGCTGCGTTATTGCCTGTCAGAACCATGGTTTCAAAGCTCATCTCATAGCCTTCTCGCTTGATAGCAAAATCAATTTGAGCGATGATGTCTGTTTCGGTATTATCCAGTGAAATATTGTCAAAACCAATATTGACAGCCTTGTCGGCATACTGGCCAGCTACCAGCATTTTCTGGATTTCGTCGGCTGATTTGATCAGACGCAAACGGTTGATATAAGGAGTCAGGTTGACAAATTCAGCCCCGTCAAAAACGGTACGCAGGCCGTGATATTTGGTTAAAATGAGATTGTCAAACTCGACCGCTACTTGTTTGAAGATTTGAGATGGTAGGGAAGCTTTGATCTTTTCCCAAGGATTTTCAGAATCAACATAGCCCACAACCTTAAAATCCACGATGGATGAAGCGCGCTCAACCTCAAGTGCAGGTACGAAAAGAAGCGGCTCATGGTCGGTGTAGACGAGTAGAAACATTTGGCGTTCATGAGGGTCGCTGTAAAAACCAGTTAGGTACTGAATCGTTACAGGATCGGATATGACAGCCACATCTTTTTTTTCATTTTCAAGATAAGTGATGATTTGATTGATTTTTGTCATGTTTCGACCTTCTTTCTATGCCTCTATTTTGGCAAAAAAAACAAAAAAAATCAAGAGTTTTCAAAAACTTATCAAAATACTTGAAAGTGTTTACAATAAGTGATAAAATGGTGTGTGTAGGAAAGTGAAAGCGAAATTTTCAATAAAAGAAAGGAAACCATATGAACACAGACGACACAGTAACCATTTATGATGTCGCCCGTGAAGCGGGAGTTTCAATGGCGACAGTTAGCCGAGTCGTAAATGGAAACAAAAATGTAAAGGAAAACACGCGTAAAAAAGTGTTGGAAGTGATTGATCGCCTTGACTACCGTCCAAATGCTGTTGCACGTGGTCTGGCTAGTAAAAAAACAACTACTGTCGGTGTTGTGATTCCAAATATTACCAATAGTTACTTCTCAACTCTGGCCAAGGGGATTGATGATATTGCTGAGATGTATAAATACAACATTGTCTTAGCAAACAGCGACGAAGATGACGACAAGGAAGTTTCTGTTGTCAATACGCTTTTCTCTAAGCAGGTGGATGGTATCATTTTCATGGGTTATCATCTGACTGAAAAAATTCGCTCTGAATTTTCACGTTCACGGACACCGGTAGTCCTTGCAGGAACGGTAGATGTGGAGCATCAGCTACCAAGTGTCAATATTGACTATAAGCAGGCAACAACGGATGCGGTGAGCCTTTTGGCTGATCGTAACAAGAAGATTGCCTTTGTTAGTGGCCCTTTGGTTGATGACATCAATGGCAAGATTCGTTTGTCTGGCTACAAAGAAGCCCTGAAAAGCAAAAAACTCCCTTACAGTGAAGGGCTGGTCTTCGAGTCCAAGTATAGCTACGACGATGGTTACCATCTAGCTGAACGCCTGATTGCCTCAAAAGCCACTGCAGCTTTTGTGACAGGTGATGAATTGGCGGCTGGTCTGCTCAATGGCTTGTCAGACCAAGGAGTCAAGATTCCAGAAGATTTTGAAATCATTACCAGCGATGATTCACAAATAGCTCGCTTTACTCGCCCTAACCTTTCTACCATCAGTCAGCCTCTTTATGATATTGGTGCGATTAGTATGCGCATGCTGACTAAGATTATGCACAAAGAGGATTTAGAGGAACGTGAAGTTCTTCTCGCTCATAGCATTAGTGAGCGCAAATCGACCCGTAAATAAGCCGAAAAGACCGCAAGGTCTTTTCTTATCTCGTCACCAAATGATGGCTGTAGAGAAGATGCTCTAGACGAAAATCCACTAAATTGTAAACTCTCAGGATATACAGTTCTTGAGAGTGTTCTTTTTTGATTAAGTCTGAGCCTGTCTATTTCGGAAATATCATTCTGAAAACAAATCCAAGCCTTCCTTTAGTTTTATGAGAAGTCAGGCTAAGGATTGATTTTTGCGTCATTCTTCCCTTGGCGATTCCCTTTTTCGCATCTTTTGGGTATAATAGAAAATATGAAAGTATTACTATATCTAGAAGGAAAGTCTGTTTTAGAAAAATCAGGCATCGGCCGTGCCTTGCAGCATCAAATGCATGCACTGGATCTGGCAGGAATTCCTTATACAACAGATGTTTTAGGAGATTATGATGTTGTGCACATCAACACTTACGGTCCCCGTAGTTTGCTTCTTCTTCACGCGGCCAAGCGGAGAGGCAAAAAAGTAATCATGCACGGACATTCGACCAAAGAAGACTTTGAAAATTCTTTTATTGGCTCTAATCTTTTTGCGCCCTTATTTGGCAAATATTTAGCTCACATGTATAAAATGGCGGATTTTATCATTACTCCGTCAGAGTATTCAAAAAAATTGATTCAATCCTACGGTGTAACGACGCCCATCATAGCTGTGTCAAATGGCATTGAGCTGTCTAAATACAAGAAAGACAAACGTAAGGAAGACGTCTTTAAAAAACATTTTCAGATTGCAGAGGGGCAGAAAGTCGTAATCTGTGCAGGCCTTTATTTCAGACGAAAAGGAATCGAAGACTTTGTCGAAGTAGCTAGTAGAATGCCAGATGTCCGCTTTATCTGGCTGGGTTCTATCAATCTTTGGCTTATTCCGCGCAAGATTCGAGATCTTGTCCTCTTTAATCATCCAGAAAACGTGGAATTTCCGGGTTATTTCAAAGGTGCAGTCTTCCAAGGAGCCATGTCAGGCAGTGACGCTTTCTTTTTCCCATCTTATGAAGAGACAGAAGGGATTGTGGTTCTAGAAGCGCTGGCCAGTGGTCAACATGTGGTCCTGCGTGATATTCCTGTTTATAATGGCTGGATTAATGAAGAGTCGGCGGAGCTTTGTCATAATGTAGATGAGTTTGTTGAATCGCTTCGTAAGGTTCTTGACGGAAAAGTGGACAAACGTGAAGCAGGTTATCGCGTTGCGGAGAGTCGCTCTATTGATGATGTCGCACTTCAGTTAGTCAAGGCTTACCAAACAGTTTTGGAGATGTGATATGCGGATTGGTCTTTTTACAGATACCTATTTTCCTCAGGTTTCCGGGGTGGCGACGAGCATTCGTACCCTCAAGACTGAGCTAGAGAAACTAGGTCACACAGTCTTTATTTTTACTACGACGGATAAGGATGTCAACCGCTATGAGGATTGGCAGATTATCCGTATTCCCAGCGTACCTTTCTTCGCTTTTAAGGATCGGCGCGTGGCTTATCGTGGTTTTTCCAATGCTTTGGAAATTGCCCGCCAGTACCAGCTGGATATCATCCATACCCAGACAGAGTTTTCTCTGGGCCTTTTGGGAATCTGGATTGCCAAGGAATTGCGGATTCCAGTGGTTCACACCTACCATACCCAGTATGAGGACTATGTGCACTATCTTGCCAAAGGAATGGTGATTCGTCCAAGTATGGTCAAGTACATCGTGCGTGGCTTTATGAGCGATTTGGATGGTGTGATTTGTCCTTCTGAGATTGTTTACGATCTTTTGGTCGGTTACAAAATCAAGGCAGAAAAACGGGTCATTCCGACAGGAATCGACTTGGCCAAGTTTGACCGACCAGAACTATCTCGGGAAGATATTAAGAAACTGCGCTTTAAGCTGGGAGTAGCAGAAGACGAAATCATGCTGCTCAGTTTATCTAGAATTTCTTACGAGAAAAATATCCAGGCGATTGTTCAAGCGATGCCAACGGTTCTCGAAGAGAATGGTAAGGTTAAGTTGGTCATTGTCGGAGATGGGCCTTATGCAGAGGACTTGAAAGCCTTGGTAGCCCAGCTCCATATTGAGGATGCTGTCATTTTCACAGGAATGATTGCGCCAAGCGATACAGCCCTCTATTATAAAGCGGCAGATTTCTTTATCTCAGCCTCAACCAGTGAGACGCAGGGTCTGACCTATCTGGAAAGTCTAGCCAGCGGTACGCCGGTCATTGCTCATGGTAATCCTTATCTGGACAATGTAATCAGCGATAAAACTTTCGGTACACTCTATTATGAAAATCGGGATTTGGCAGGAGCCATTTTGGAGGCCATTTTGGCAACACCAGATATGGACGAGAAAAAGCTAGCTGATAAATTATACGAGATTTCCGCAGAGAATTTTGGCCGTCGTGTCTATGAATTTTACCTAGATTTGACTATTAGCAAGGATTTTCAAAATGATCTCAATCCGGAAGAAACGGTTGCCAAACGCTTAGCCAAGACCATTGTCTATTTGCCAGGTAAGATTATTTCTCTGCCAGTAAGTGGTTCTACACGAATCATGAAGGCATCTAAGAAACAGATAAAAAATATTCGGAAATATTTGGAATAAACATCGTCGTGAGGCCTAATGATCGGAGGTGTTCCTATGAAAGGTTACAAAAAAGAAATTTTCTTTTTGCTCCCCCTTGTCTTTTTCTATTTTGTCTTTTATATACTGTTACGGTATTTGCCCATGGATTCCATGTTAAGTAAGGGGCTTGTAGTTGGAAATGTTCTCATCTATTCTCCCCTCGCAACCCTACTGGTCTCCTTGCTCTATGCAGCTTTTCATGGATTTTCTTTGCGCTTTTCTTTCTTGGTTGCCCTCTTATTTTTCCTGACCATTTTCACCTTTGGAGAGTGGATTCCTCTTTATCATGCCGTCTATTTCCTTTTCTCACTAGCTGGAAATGGCTTGGGGCATTTGATCTATCGATTTAGTAGGAAAAATAGCAGAGCTGGGAATCAGTAAAAGTTCTTGCAAATTTTTCCAATCGTGCTATAATGTTTTCTAGAGACATATCACCTGCAGGAAATCTTTTAGAGAGCGCGTGGAGCTGGAAATCGCGCAGAGGATGCAGTTGGGACTACTCTACTGGCTTTTATGCAAACATAAAACGGTGGCTACGTTAGAGCCGATTCGAGGTGTGAGTCTTTTGACTTGCATAAATGAAGGTGGAACCACGTTGCGACGTCCTTTTATGGATGCCGCTTTTTATTTTGTCAGAAGGAGGAAGAATGATGCTTTATATGATTGGCGGATCGCCTTGTAGTGGGAAGTCAACAATTGCTTCACTTCTAGCTAGACAGTATCAGCTGCTTCATATCAAGCTGGATGATTTGGTGGACGAGATGATGAGTCAAGCAAGTGTAGATTCACAGCCGATTTGCCTTCTTAGACAGGACAGAAATCCGGAACAAATCTGGATGAGAAATCCAGAAGAGATGGCAGATGAAGAATGGCGCTTTTATGAAGAGATTTTTCCTTATGTAAAATCTTACTTGATAAAAAATCAAGATAGACCTCTCTTGGTGGAGGGGGCAGGACTTTTGCCTCACTTGGTAAAGGAGCTTGAATGCCCAGTGGCCTCTTATCTATGCTTGACTCCGACAGCTGATTTTCAGAAAAAGCATTATAGACAGAGAGAATGGGTTCCTTATGTCTTAGAGGGAACAACCAATCCTGAGCAAGCTTTTGAAAACTGGATGCAACGAGACATTCTTTTTGCCCAAATGGTTCGGCAGGAAGCGATGAAATTAGGCTATCCTAGCCTCATAACAGATGGTAGTCAGTCAGAAAATCAGACTGTGGAAGAAGTTGCTCGGCTCTTAAAATTGTCCAATATAAATAGAATAGATATTAAAGGAGAAAACACATGATTAAGATTACTTTCCCAGATGGCGCTGTGCGTGAATTCGAATCTGGCGTTACTACTTTTGAAATTGCCCAATCTATCAGCAATTCCCTAGCTAAAAAAGCTTTGGCTGGTAAATTCAACGGCAAATTGATTGATACAACTCGTGCCATCACTGAAGATGGTGCCATTGAAATCGTGACACCTGACCACGAAGATGCTTTGGACATCTTGCGTCACTCTGCAGCCCACCTGTTTGCGCAAGCAGCTCGCCGTCTTTTCCCAGATATTCACTTAGGCGTTGGTCCTGCCATTCAGGACGGTTTCTACTACGATACAGACAATGAAGCAGGGCAAATCTCCAACGAAGACCTGCCTCGTATCGAAGAAGAAATGAAGAAAATCGTCAAAGAAAACTTCCCGTCTATCCGTGAGGAAGTGACCAAGGATGAAGCGCGTGAAATCTTCAAACATGACCCCTACAAGTTGGAATTGATTGAAGAGCACTCAGAAGATGAGGGTGGTTTGACCATCTACCGTCAGGGCGAGTACGTGGATCTCTGCCGTGGACCTCATGTTCCATCGACAGGTCGCATCCAAAACTTCCACCTCTTGAACGTGGCTGGCGCATACTGGCGTGGGAACAGCGACAACGCAATGATGCAGCGGGTCTATGGTACTGCTTGGTTTGACAAGAAAGACCTGAAGAAATATCTGCAAATGCGGGAAGAAGCTAAAGAACGCGACCACCGTAAACTTGGTCGTGAGCTTGATCTCTTCATGATTTCTCAAGAAGTAGGACAAGGTTTGCCATTCTGGCTGCCAAACGGTGCGACCGTCCGTCGTGAGTTGGAACGCTACATTGTAGACAAGGAGTTGGCTTCTGGTTACCAACACGTCTACACTCCACCATTGGCTTCTGTAGAGCTTTATAAGACTTCTGGCCACTGGGATCATTATCAAGAAGATATGTTCCCAACTATGGATATGGGTGATGGGGAAGAATTTGTCCTCCGTCCGATGAACTGCCCTCACCACATCCAGGTCTACAAACACCACGTTCACTCTTACCGTGAGCTGCCAATCCGTATCGCTGAGATCGGCATGATGCACCGCTATGAGAAATCCGGTGCCCTGACTGGTCTCCAACGTGTACGCGAAATGTCCTTGAACGATGGACACCTCTTTGTTACTCCAGAACAAATCCAAGAAGAATTCCAACGCGCCTTGCAGTTGATTATCGATGTTTATGAAGACTTCAATTTGACAGAATATCGTTTCCGTCTGTCTCTTCGTGACCCTCAGGATACGCATAAGTATTTTGATAACGATGAGATGTGGGAAAATGCCCAAACCATGCTGCGAGCAGCCTTGGACGAAATGGGTGTGGACTACTTTGAAGCAGAAGGAGAAGCAGCCTTCTACGGTCCGAAACTGGATATCCAGGTTAAAACAGCCCTTGGAAATGAAGAAACTCTGTCAACTATCCAGCTGGACTTCCTCTTGCCAGAGCGCTTTGACCTCAAGTATATCGGAGCTGATGGTGAAGAACACCGTCCAGTTATGATTCACCGTGGTGTTATTTCAACCATGGAGCGCTTCACAGCTATCTTGATTGAGAACTACAAGGGTGCCTTCCCGACTTGGCTGGCTCCGCATCAAGTGACTTTGATTCCAGTTTCTAATGAAGCCCATATTGACTACGCTTGGCAAGTGGCTAAGAAGCTGCGTGACAAGGGGGTTCGTGCTGATGTGGATGAGCGCAATGAAAAGATGCAGTACAAGATTCGTGCTTCACAAACCAGCAAGATTCCTTATCAGCTAATCGTTGGTGACAAGGAAGCAGAAGACGGTACTGTCAATGTTCGTCGCTACGGCCAAAAAGAAACGCAAACCGTTCCAGTTAACGAGTTTGTGGAAGCTATCCTAGCTGACATCGCCAACAAATCACGCGTGGCTAAAGAAGATTAAAATAAGAAAGGCAAATCCGACTGAGGGAGCTCCTCAACAGGTTTTGCTTTTCTTTGCAAGTTTATTACGGAGAAACTATTTCTCATCTCTGTGTTTTGTCTAATTTCTCAAAAAATGGTATAATGAAATAAAAGAACAGGGGAGAGAGATGTTAAAAAGAGATTTACTGAGAAATGTTATCATTGTTGCGGTTCTTCTTGCTATTTTAGTGGGATTGCGTTTGTTTGTCTATACGCCTTATCGTATTACCAAGCAAGATGCCAATTCTTTCTTAGCGGAAGATGATTTGGTGCTGGCTGAAAAGACAGAGAAAATTCCGCGGGGGGAATTTGTGCTCTATGAAGTCGATGGCAAATATTATGTCGGTCGCGTCATCGCTAAGGAAAATGACAAGGTGACCTACATGGATAATCTTCTCTATCTGAACGATCAGGTGCAGTCAGAGGAATATATCGAAAAGATGCGGGAAAAATACTTAGCTTCTGCTGCAAGCACAGGCTATTATACTCACGATTTTTCGATTATGGATTTAAAAGGTGCAGAGTCCGATACCATCCCAGAAAAATCCTTTTTGATTTTAAACGATCGGCGGGAGAATACAAAAGACAGTCGAGAATTTGGTCTGATAAAAAAGAATCAGATTAAGGGAGTTGTGGAATTCCGGATTTCTCCATTAGATAAATTTGGTTTTGTAGAAACGAAGTAACATGAGTTATTTCGTTTTTCTTGTGGTTTTGTAGTAGTCAGAAGGATGATATAAAAATGCTCAGATGCTAGTGACGTGGGGCTGATTCGTGTTCTTTTGCTTAATTGTGTGTATGCACATTATTATCGGCCAGAAGAAATCTTGGAGGAGCATACTATTTTTGAGTTGCAATTGTTAGTAAGGCCTTTGCGGTCGAGCTAGAAAGGCGGACCGTACTTTAGTGGAAAAAGTAAATGCTGCTTTCGGAAAATTATACCAAGAAGGACAAGTCCATAAAATCGCTGAAAAGTGGTTTGGAGAAGATATTGCAACAGACCAAGTGAAAGTATATAAAAACAACTAGCAGAAAACTAGTTGTTTTTTCGTGTTTCTTGGTGAAAGATGTTTTGCCAGACTTCGTGGCGGCGCCAGAGGCTGGTATGGATAACATCTCCGATTTGATAGCGAATCAGCTTGGTTTTTTGGCTGACGGATGTAATTTCTAAATTTTTGATAGGAGAAGTTTGGGCTCTCTCTAGTTGAAATTCTTCTTTGTTGAGCTGGCGACCATCTTGGGAAATGTAGACAAAATCGGAAGATAAGAGAGTATCTAATTGACTGCCTTGGTCGACTAATTGCTCACGCATCAGGAGTTTTTGATAAACATTATCCAGAATCTCATCTTCAGGAATAGGAGCTGGCTCAATATGAATATCAATGTCGAAGACACCGAAGTTTTCCTTGAGCATATCCTCTACCTGATCAGCGATTTCGTGGCTTTCAAAGACGGAGAGGTTAGGATTCATTTCCAGTATAATATCCAGATAGATATTGCTGCCATAGGTCCGGCCACGCTGGGACTTGACGCGTGTGATTTTAGGAATTTCCAGAATGGCACGCTTATAGTCGTCTAAAAGGTCCTGGTCAAAGCCATCTGATAGGCTGAAGGAGGACTCCATGAAAATATCATAGGCCGTTTTCAGAATGAAAAAAGTAATAATGATGGCTGCTAGCTTATCAACGATAGGAAACTTCAGGGAGCTAGCAATAATAGCAACCGACGTGCCCAGAGAAGTGATAGCGTCCGATAGATTGTCCTTGGCAGCCGCATCCAGAGCTTTGGATTTTACCCTTTTGGCTAGGTTTTTATTGTAAAGATAAACGCCAAACATGATGATAGCTGATACAATCCCGACAATGGCTCCCACAGGATCAATCAAGGTTTCTTCTTTGTTAATAATTTTTTGAGCCGTATCAATGAGAACATTGAAACCGACAAAAAACATGATGAAAGAAGTAATCAGGCTGGCCAGATCTTCAATCTTCCAATGGCCAAAGCGATGGTCCTTATCCGCTGGTTTTCGAGCCATGCGCAGGCCGATTAAGACTGCTAGATTGGCAACGATATCGGAGACGTTGTTGAAACCATCCGCCGTCAAACTGGAGGATGTCAGTGCTGCACCTGCAATGATTTTTGTAACGGATAAACCTATGTAGGTGGCAATTGCTAGGAGGGCGCCTCGTTCGGCAAGTTTGAGATTGTCACTTGGATGATTGTTCATGGCTGCTCCTTTCTAGACTACTATTATAGCTTTTTCGCACTTAAATTTCAATGAAGGACAGTTGTCTTTTCGATAACAAATTCACTCGAATTTTGATATAATGGAAGCATTGATTTTCAGTTTGATTTTATATTGAAAGGATAGAAGATGAATCCCTTATTAAACGGTATGAATGACCGTCAGGCCGAAGCGGTCCAAGCAACAGAAGGACCCTTGTTGATTATGGCGGGGGCTGGTTCGGGTAAGACCCGTGTCCTGACCCACCGTATCGCCTATTTGATTGATGAGAAGATGGTTAATCCTTGGAATATTCTAGCCATTACCTTTACCAATAAGGCAGCGCGGGAGATGAAGGAACGGGCAGCAGCACTCAACCCAGCTACCCAAGATTGTTTAATCGCCACTTTCCACTCCATGTGTGTGCGCATCCTGCGGCGAGAAGCAGATCATATTGGCTATAACCGTAACTTCACCATCGTTGATCCGGGCGAACAGCGAACCCTGATGAAACGGATTCTCAAAAACCTCAATCTGGATCCTAAAAAGTGGAATGAGCGCGCCATTCTGGGTACGATTTCCAATGCTAAGAACGACCTGATTGATGAGGTAGCCTATGCGAATCTAGCAGGTGATATGTACACGGAGATTGTGGCCAAGTGCTACACAGCCTATCAAAAAGAACTGCGTCAGTCTGAGGCTATGGACTTTGATGACTTGATTATGCTGACCCTGCGGCTTTTTGACCAGAATCCTGATGTCTTGACTTACTACCAGCAGCGTTATCAGTACATCCATGTGGACGAGTATCAGGATACCAACCATGCCCAGTACCAGCTGGTCAAACTCTTGGCTTCTCGCTTCAAGAATATCTGTGTAGTCGGGGATGCTGACCAGTCTATCTATGGCTGGCGGGGAGCCGATATGCAAAATATCCTAGACTTTGAAAAGGATTATCCAGAAGCTAAAGTAGTTCTGCTTGAGGAAAATTATCGCTCTACCAAGACCATCCTTCAGGCAGCTAATGAAGTGATCCGAAATAACCGCAACCGTCGTCCTAAAAATCTCTGGACCCAGAATGAAGATGGCAAGGAGATTGTCTACTATCGGGCTAATGATGAGCAGGATGAGGCCCTTTTTGTCGCTCGGACCATTGATCAGCTGAGCCGAGAAGGCTACAGTCATAGGGATTTTGCGGTCCTTTACCGGACCAATGCCCAGTCACGGACGGTGGAGGAAGCCCTGCTCAAGTCCAATATTCCTTATACTATGGTGGGCGGCACTAAGTTCTACAGCCGCAAGGAAATCCGCGATGTCATTTCTTATCTAAATCTCATCGCCAATCCTAGCGACAATATCAGCTATGAGCGCGTGGTCAATGAGCCCAAGCGTGGTGTCGGTCCAGGAACGGTGGAGAAAATTCGGGATTTTGCGTCCAGCCAGGAAATCTCTCTACTGGAAGCATCGGCCAATATCCTGCTGTCGCCAGTCAAGGGTAAGGCGGCTCAGGCAGTTTATGAGTTTGCCAATCTGATACTCGACTTGCGGGATCGTTTGGATGATTATACAGTGACTGAGCTGGTAGAAGCCGTATTGGAAAAGACAGGTTATGCTGCAGCCTTGGCTGCTCAGGCAACCATAGAAAGCCAAGCACGGATTGAAAATATCGAAGAATTCCTGTCTGTGACCAAGAACTTTGACGAAAGTCCAGACAATCCTGCTGATGAGTCTGGTCTTGACAAGCTCAGCCGTTTTCTCAATGACTTAGCCTTGATTGCAGACACAGATGACGGAGATACGGAGAGTTCTGAAGTGACTCTGATGACCCTCCACGCGGCCAAGGGATTGGAATTTCCAGTCGTCTTTCTGGTTGGTATGGAGGAAAATGTCTTCCCTCTAAGTCGGGCATCTGAAGATGAGGATGAGCTAGAAGAAGAGCGGCGTCTGGCCTATGTCGGCATCACCCGAGCGGAGAAGATTCTCTATCTGACCAATGCTAACTCCCGCTTGCTCTATGGCCGTACCAACTACAATCAGCCGACCCGTTTCCTAAGAGAAATCAGCTCAGACTTGCTAGACTATCAGGGACTGGCTCGGCCGGCAAACAGCTCCTTTAAGGTCAGTTACACCAATAGCGATACTAGTCAGTTCGGTCAGGGCATGAGTCTAGCACAGGCTCTACAAGAGCGGAAGCGTCAGGCGGCTCCTAGTTCGATTTCTACAGGCAGTCTGCCTTTTGGAAAGAGCAGTCAGTCATCTAAGCCAGAAGTTGCTTGGGCTATCGGGGATATTGCCCACCATAAGAAATGGGGCGATGGGACAGTTCTGGCAGTTTCTGGCAGCGGAAATAGTCAAGAGCTCAAGATTAATTTCCCAGAAGTCGGTCTGAAGAAAGTGCTGGCCAGCATAGCACCGATTGAGAAAAAATCATGATAAGGCAGTCAATTGAAGCCTGGATCTATCATTCAAGTGATAGGGAAATCTTGCTCTTGAAAGTTGAGGATGAGAAAGTTTCCTTTTGGCAGCCCATTACGGGTGGAATAGAGAGGGGCGAGAGTCCAGAAGAGGCCTGCCTTCGTGAAATAAAAGAAGAGACTGGCTTAATCTTGTCTTGTACGAATCTGACTAGCCTTGGAGATTTTACAGTAAAGATTGATGAAAAACTGACCATCCACAAAAGTCTCTTTCTAGTTCTGACAGAACAGAAGGAAATCCAGCTTTCAGATGAGCATGTGGGAGCTCAGTGGGTAGCTTTAGACAAAGTTTCGTCGCAGTTGTACTGGCCCAGCAATCAGACTACTTTTGAAATCATTTCCGAGGAGCTATAAGATATAGCTTCTCTTTATTTGTTTTGATAAGGAAATTCTATTAGTCAAGCGAGATGTTTAGTGGTAGACTTATCACATAACTATAGTGAGGTGACCTTATGACACGTGAATTCAAATTTGAAACCCTGCAGCTTCATGCCGGACAAACAGTGGACCCGACAACCAAGTCGCGGGCTCTGCCTATTTACCAGACAACTTCCTATGTGTTTGATGATACTCAGGAAGGAGAAGATCTTTTTGCCCTGCGCAAACCGGGCAATATCTACACTCGGATTACCAATCCGACCCTGTCTGCTTTTGAGGAGCGGATTGCGGCTTTGGAGGGTGGAGTCGGAGCTCTAGCAACAGCTTCTGGTATGGCGGCCCTTACCTATACCATTTTAGCCTTGGCGCATGCTGGCGACCATGTAGTGGCAGCTTCCACCATCTACGGTGGCACCTTTAATCTGCTCAAGGAAACCCTGCCTCGCTATGGTATTACCACGACTTTTGTCGATATTGAAAATCTGGCTGAAGTAGAAGCGGCCATTCAGGACAATACCAAGTTGGTTTTGATTGAAAGCTTGGGCAATCCTCTGATTAATATCCCTGACTTTGAAGCTTTGGCAGAGCTGGTTCATGCTCATAAAATTCCGCTGATTTCTGACAATACCTTTGCTACACCTTATCTGATCAATGTCTTTTCTCACGGAGTGGACATTGCGGTGCATTCTGCGACCAAGTTTATCGGCGGTCACGGAACCAGCATCGGAGGTGTGATTGTGGACAGCGGTCGTTTCGACTGGGAAGCTTCTGGCAAGTTTCCGCAGTTTGTTGATCCGGACCCGAGCTATCATAATATCAGTTATACGCGCGATGTCGGAGCAGCAGCCTTTGTCACTGCTGTCCGGACCCAGCTCTTGCGCGATACGGGCGCAGCCATGTCTCCCTTCAATGCCTTTCTCTTCTTGCAGGGGTTAGAAACTCTCTCTTTGCGCGTAGAGCGTCATGTGTCCAATGCGGAGAAGATTGTAGATTTCCTAGCAGGGCATCCTAAGGTTGAGCAGGTCAATTATCCCAAACTTACTGACAGTCCTTATCATGCTTTGGCAGAAAAATATTTCCCTAAAGGCGTGGGCTCTATCTTCACCTTTAATGTCAAAGGTGGAGAGAAAGAAGCTCGTAAGGTTATTGACAGCCTGGAGATTTTCTCTGACTTGGCCAATGTAGCAGATGCTAAGTCTCTGGTTGTCCATCCAGCTACGACAACTCACGGTCAGATGTCCCCAGAAGATCAGCTGGCAGCAGGTATTACACCAAATCAAATTCGTCTCTCTATCGGCCTGGAAAATGTGGATGACTTGATTGAGGATTTGAGAATCTCCTTGGAATCTATTTGATTTTTAATATTTCTAGACAGAGTAAATAAGAATAAAACTAGGTTTTCGCCTAGTTTTTTGTTATAATGAGAGATATTAAAAAATAGCAGGTAATTAAAATGACAATTTCAGTGATTGTTCCGTGCTTCAATGAAGAAGAGTCTATTCCTTTGTTTCATGAAGCCATGGAAGCGGTCAAATATCAAATCCGTGACCAGTTTGAATATATTTTTGTCAATGATGGGTCGACAGACCGCACCTTGGCTGTTTTGCGTGAGCTCAGCAGACGCTGTCCAGATGTGCACTATCTGTCCTTTTCTCGTAATTTCGGAAAAGAAGCAGCGCTCTATGCTGGGCTCCAAGAGGCAAGCGGGGATTTTGTGACGGTCATGGATGTGGACTTGCAGGATCCGCCCGAGCTTCTAATTGAGATGAAAGCTATGTTGGACATGAATCCAGAACTGGACTGTGTGGGGACCCGTCGCACTACTCGAGAGGGAGAGCCACCTATCCGGAGCTTTTTTGCCAATCTGTTTTATAAACTGATTAATAAGATTAGTCAGGTAGAGATGGTGGATGGTGCGCGTGACTTCCGACTGATGCGCCGCCAGATGGTAGAGGCTATTCTGGATGTTTCAGAGTACAATCGCTTCTCCAAGGGGATTTTTGCCTGGGTTGGCTTCAATACCGAGTACTTGGAATACAAAAATGTCGAACGAGTGGCTGGCAAGACCTCTTGGAATTTCTGGTCCCTCTTCAACTATTCCTTGGAAGGTATTGTCAATTTCTCTGATGCACCGCTGAACATCGCTTTTTTAGGCGGCATCCTGTCTTGGATTTTAGCCTTTATCCTAATGGCGGTGATTATTATCCGTACCTTGGTTTTTGGTGACCCGACATCGGGCTGGCCGTCGCTCATGACCGTTATTCTCCTTCTCGGAGGCTTCCAGCTGCTAACCATCGGCATACTCGGTAAATACATCGGAAAAGTGTTTATGGAAACTAAGCATCGGCCGATTTATGTGATTAAGGAGAAGAGTAAATGATTTTCCAAAAACGTTTTTCTGATTTTAAAAACTATCTTCTTTTAAATAAATCGTCTGCCCTGCTTATTTTTATTATTTATTCAGTGGTCAATATTAATGTCGGTTTAGCTGAGTATCCCTATATTGATGATATTGGAAGACAATTACAAGGTTATTCAGGATTTTCTGAGCATTATTCAAGATATTTAAGTGAGTATTCCGCTCGTTTAATACAGGGTGGGAAGCATCTGACAGATTTAGGATTAACTACTCATATTCTATCAGCTTGTTTTCTATCTCTTGCTAGCTTGGTTTTATTATTTGTCTTATACCCTAAAAATAAGATAACTTTTGTAACTGCATGTGCTTCAACTATTATAGGGATTAATCCATGGTTTTTAGAGCCATTAAGTTTTAGGTTTGACAATCCTTTTATGACTTTAAGTATATTAGTTTCAATTATCCCATTTATTTTTTGGGATAATAAAAAAATATTTGGAATCATGTCAGTTGTTGGTATATTCTTAATGTGCAATTCATACCAAGCTTCTTCAGGAGTGTACATTATGGTAACCATGACGCTAATATTTTTAGAATTATTGCAAGGAAGTTATTTTAAAGAAGAAATTCCTAAAATTGTTATTTCTATCTTGTCTTATGTAGTTGGTTTGGTTTTATATCGTATACAACTTTTTATAAAGCCACCGATTTTTGCTGATCAAGCTAATATTCCAAAGGGATTAGCAATTCTTAAAATAATCATTTTTAATGCCAAGGGATATTTGAAAAATATATTTTTGCAGAGTTCGACTATCTGGATTCTATTAAGTATAACAGCTGTACTTCTCCTAATGATTAGTGTAATTCGCTTTTCGAGAACAAAATTTGTTTTAAACTTTGTTTATATGTTGATATGGTTAAGTTTAGGAAGTGTATTTAGTTATGGAACTTATTTGATTTTGTCTAATCCTTATTATCTTATGAGACCAAGATATGAATATGGTTACGGAATTTTTTTAGCGATTATCTTAATTGTTAGCTTAGAGTGTATTGAAAAGAGTAAGATTATACGTGGGATTAAGTCCCTCATTTCTGGATTATTAGTTTTCTATTTCCTCTCTTTCTCTTTTGTTTACGTGAGCAGTTTAAAACAACAAAATGATATGTTCAAATCGCAGAGCATATTGCTAGCTTCCTCTTTAAATAAGTATGTTACCCCAGAAAAAGCAGTGATTAATGTGAATCGATTTCTTTCTGATTCTCCAGTATTTAGCAATACAGCTT
The DNA here is from genome assembly GCF_902460385.1 of Streptococcus sp. Marseille-P7376. Taxonomy (NCBI): domain Bacteria; kingdom Bacillati; phylum Bacillota; class Bacilli; order Lactobacillales; family Streptococcaceae; genus Streptococcus; species Streptococcus sp. Marseille-P7376. The sequence continues at coordinate 22,969 of NZ_CABPTS010000015.1, read as the reverse complement.
CTGTTTATCCTATTCTCAAAAGTCTGATTATGCCAAATACAAATGTTTCTTGGGATATGACAATGAGATTTAATAGCATCACTAATCTAAATGTTGATTTTAAATTAATTGATATTGCAAATTTGGATTTTAGTAGTGAAAAATATACCTTACTTGAAGAAACAAAGTTATATAATATCTATCTTAAAAACAATGAATTATTTGTTATCATGAAATAGAATATTTTCTGCCTTATAGGAGAATGAAGAAAACTTTAATTTTATATTGTATACTGTAGATTTCTCTATACTCTATTGCCTCTTATGATAAGTCTATTCATTATTACTTGTAGATTATTGTATCATTTATATACAGAGTATCAAAAGGCATAAGAAACTATTCTTTTGTGCTCCTACTGAATAGATTTTCCGATAGTGATTCGATCAAGCAGATTTTTTCTGCTTTTTTTGGTATAATAAATTCATCGAATATTTATGATCTGAAAGGAAAAACAAATGATTTTAATTACAGGCGCGAATGGACAGTTGGGAACAGAGCTTCGCTATCTTTTGGATGAGCGCAATGAGGAGTATGTGGCTGTTGATGTGGCAGAAATGGATATTACCAATACCCAAATGGTGGATAAGGTCTTTGCGGAGGTCAAGCCAAGCTTGGTCTATCACTGCGCAGCCTATACTGCAGTTGATGCAGCTGAAGATGAAGGCAAAGAGCTGGACTATGCCATCAATGTGACCGGTACCGAAAATGTGGCAAAAGCTGCAGAAGCACACGGGGCGACCATGGTCTATATCTCAACAGACTATGTCTTTGACGGACAAAAGCCTGTCGGAGAGGAATGGGAAGTAGACGATCGACCAGATCCACAGACCGAGTATGGCCGTACCAAGCGCATGGGTGAGGAGCTAGTTGAGAAATATTCCAGCCGTTTCTACATTATCCGTACTGCCTGGGTCTTTGGTAACTACGGTAAAAACTTTGTCTTTACCATGCAAAATCTTGCCAAGACGCACAAAACTCTGACTGTAGTCAATGACCAACATGGCCGTCCGACTTGGACTCGTACGCTGGCTGAATTTATGACGCACTTGGCTGAAAATCAAAAGGAATTTGGTTATTACCATCTGTCTAATGATGCGGCAGAGGACACGACATGGTATGACTTTGCAGTGGAAATTCTCAAAGATACAGATGTGGAAGTCCAACCGGTTGATTCCAGCAAGTTCCCAGCCAAGGCTAAGCGGCCTTTCAATTCAACTATGAGCCTGACCAAGGCTAAGGCTACGGGCTTTGTCATTCCGACTTGGCAGGATGCCTTAAAAGAGTTTTACAAGCAGGATAAAAAACACTGATATCTAACAAAAAGGACCTTAGAGTCCTTTTTTGATATCTACTTATCATTAGCTTTTCACATTTCATGGAAAGTATAGTATAATAAGAACTAGAACACAATTGGAGAAGATAGAATGTCCCAGAAATCAGAAGTTTCACTACCGTTAGTTAAGAGTAATTATATATGGAATATGTTGGGGACTGTTTCTTCCTCATTAATATCAGTCGTATTGCTTCTTTTAGCTTCCAGAGTTCTGGGTTCAAAAGATTCTGATATTTTTAGTATCGCCTATGCCTTAGGTCAACAGTTTTTTGTCTTAGGTTATTTTCAGGTAAGAAATCTGCAATCTACAGATGTAAAGGAAAGATATCGATTTGCTTCTTATCATAACACGAGGCTTTTTACTGTCTTTTTAATGATTTTGACCTCATTTTTTTATATTTTATGGCAAAGTTATGATTTGTATAAAGCTAGTATCATTTTGTTGCTAGTTCTCTATCGATCCATGGATGCCTATTCGGATGTTTTTCAGGGATTATTTCAGCAGAAAAACAGATCTGATTTGGCGGGAAAGGTGCAATTTTATCGTAGTTGGATCTGTATGTTGATTTTTGCAACAACTTTACTGTTCACTGGATCATTGATGGCTGCTAGTATAGCTATCTGTTTCGTGAATTTCGTTTTGACTTTTGTATTAGATTTTAGAAAATGCAAATTATATTTTCCTCAGGAAAATTTCAAACCTTTATTATATGAGGATAGAAGGAATATTTACTCCATTTTAAAAAATAGTTTTCCCTTGTTTTTAAATGGATTTTTGTTAACGTATATCTATAACGAGCCCAAAATTGATATTGATTACCTTTTGACAAATGGCTATTTTTCATCTGGGGTTCAAAGAGACTTTAATGTTCTATTCATGCCTGTCTTTGTCCTATCCCTTTTATTCTTCGTCCTGAGACCGTTGACTACACAACTTTCTATTTATTGGAATGAGAAGAAATTTACACTATTTTTCAAACAGGTCAATACCCTATATCTAGTAATGACTGTTTTAGGAGTTGTTATTGTTGTTTTGGGTTATCTGATTGGTACAGAAGTGCTTGGTGCTGTTTATGGTATCCGATTACAGGAGTATAAGCTTCCTTTCACTATACTACTTATAGGTGGCATTTTGAATGTTTTTGCTCTAGTAGTCGATATCATTATGACTATCTTTAGAAAACAGCATTATCTGATGATAGCCTATTTATTGACATTTGCTGTTTCAAAATTTATTACGTTGCCATTTATCCGCGACCAAAAATTGCTCGGAGCTGCTAATTCCTTTTTAATCTCCATGTGCGTCTTTTATGCAACAAGTCTGATTATTTATGGCATTGTTAAAAATCAGGAAAAAAGAAAGAAGTAGGATTCTATGAATATCTTATTTACATTAAATGATGCGTTTGTACCTCAAGTTGCAACCTGTATGTGTTCTATATTTGAGAATAATAAATCTGCTGAGAATATTACAGTATATTTAATTGGCGAGAGGATAAGCCAAGAGAATCAAAATAAATTAAAAGGATTCGCTAAAAGTTACGATAGAAAAGTTTGTATTATTTCTATAAATAATATCGCAGACTATATTGACTTTGATTTTGATACAAACGGTTGGTCTTCAATTATTTTGGCACGTCTTTTTTTAGATAAGCTTCTTCCACAAGAAGTTGATAGGATCTTATATCTCGATGGAGATACACTAGTTCTAGAAGATTTAGGTTCATTGTTTTATAGCGACTTAGGAGATAAGGTAATAGGTATGTGTCCCGAACCAACTGTGGATAAGTCAAGAAAGGAATTTCTAGCTTTGAAAGAGTACCCCTATCATAATTCAGGTGTCCTATTGATCGATCTAAAAAAATGGCGTAGGGAAGAGATTGGTAAAAAGGTCATAGAATTTTATCAGTTTCATGAAGGAAAACTATTCGCACCAGACCAAGATGCCTTAAATGGAGCCTTGAAAGAGCAAATTTTTACCTTGCCAATTTCCTTTAATTATTTTAATATTTATGATGTCTATCCTTATAAAACGTTGAGTGAATTAAGTAAGCCAACTAAGTTTATATCACAGGAAGATTTTAATCATTTTCGGAAAGCACCTACAATTATTCACTATCTTGGTGAAGAGAGACCTTGGCGGAAGGGGAATACACATAGGTTTAAACAGGAGTACCTCTATTATCTCCACAAAACTCCATGGAAGGATACACCAATGGAAGAAGGTTGGCAGCTGTATTTTGTTTGTTTTAGAATCTTTAATATTGTTATGAAGCCTTTTCCAATGCTAAGATATAAGATTATCAATTCCCTAATCCCGAGCTTTATGAAATATAGAAAAAAACAGTTGCAGAAAAACAAAAAATAATGTGATGACATGTTATAGAAAGAATAGATTAGATTAATGAAAGTTTTAATGATAATTCCTGCTTATAATGAGGAAGAAAGTATTTTAAATACGGTTATGAGCATTGTAGAATATCGGAAGAAAGTTGACTTTGACTTAGACTACGTGGTCATCAACGATGGGTCGGTTGACAGAACCAAAGAGATTTTGGATAGCCACCATCTGAATGCTGTTCATTTGGTTATGAATTTAGGGATTGGTGGAGCTGTTCAGACCGGTTATAAGTATGCACTTGAGAAGAATTATGATGTGGCCGTACAGTTTGACGGAGATGGCCAGCATGATATTGAGTCGCTGGATGCTTTGCTGGAGCCTATTCGTCGTCAGCAGGCTGATTTGGTTGTTGGTTCTCGTTTTATCGGTGACAAGTCTTCGGAGTTTCAGACGACTTTTATGCGGCGTTTTGGCATTACTATTATCTCAGCCTTTATTAAATTAACAACTGGTAAAAGAATTCTTGATGCCACATCAGGCTATCGTTTGGCCAATCGAGACATTATTCGACAATTCGCTGCGCGCTATCCTATCAAATATCCTGAGCCAGAATCAATCGTCCATCTTTTGAAGCGGAAATATACAGTGGTGGAAGCACCGGCCAATATGTTTGAGCGTGCAGGAGGAGTCTCTTCGATTACTCCGATTAAGTCCATTCGTTATATGATCGAAGTCTGCTCTTCAATCTTGATTGCTGCTTTTATGAAAGAGAGTGAATAATGTCCATTTTATCTATTGTTATGCTAGTGGCTTCAGTCCTGTTCCTATATTTTGTCTTTCGGAATATCAATCAAAACAATATTTTGTTTGAGCAAGCCTTTATGTGGATTATTATTGGCTTTGTACTGATTGTTATCTCTATTTTTGATTGGATTCCAGTTTCGATTGCCAAATTGTTAGGCTTTGAACTGACCTCAAACTTTGTCATGTCCTTGGCCATTTTTTTCCTGCTGGTTATTGTTTTTTTACATACTATTTCCATTTCAAAGCAAAAGGAACAAATCAAGCAGTTGGTGCAAGAACTGTCCATCATGAAGCAAAGAATGTCCAAGTTAGAGAGTGAAAAAGATGAAAAATAACCATACCTGGGTGATTTGCGCCTATGGCGAAAGTGAATTTTTAGAAGCATGTATCCTGTCTTTGCAAGCTCAAACCTTGCCATCAAAGATTATCTGCTATAGCTCGACACCGTTGGATTCAATCAAGCAGCTGTGCCAGAAGTACGGTATTCCTTTTTATACGAAAGAAGGCGGTGGCATCGGTAAGGACTGGAACAATGCCCTTTCTTTTGTTGAGACGGCTTATGTTACCATTGCCCACCAGGATGACTACTATGAGCCAACTTATCTAGAAGCAGTGATGCAGAAGATAGAGCAGTCTAAAGACATTCTCATTGCCTATACAGACTACTTTGAAGAGAAAAATGGGGTCAAAATTCCAGCTAACACCAATCTGAAAATCAAGACTTTCATGCTCAAAACACTGAACCTGATGCCATCTAGCCATTTTTGGAGAAATCGGGTGCTGGCTTTCGGCAATCCCATTTCCTGTCCGGCGGTGACTTACAATTTAGAGGCATTAAGGGATTTCCGATTTGATGAGGAAATGCGCGTGAGTCTGGATTGGTACGCTTGGTACAAGATTAGCGCCTATAAGGGTCGCTTTGCTTATATTTCTGAGAAGCTTATGTGCCACCGGATTCATGGAGAGTCTGAAACAACCAAAACTATTTCAGATAATACGCGGACCAAAGAAGACTTGTTCATGTATCAGCTTTTCTGGCCTAAGTGGGTTGCTCATCTGATAAATAAAGCATACATGAAGAGTCAAGATGCTAACTCGAACTAATATAGTTATTTACAAGGAAAGTATATGAAAGATTTAATATCTGTTGTTGTAACATGTTACAACCATCAAGACTACATTGAACAGTGTTTGCGCAGTATTTTTGGGCAGACCTATCAAAATATCGAGTTATTGGTATTGGATGATGGTTCCACAGACAAGTCCGCCCAGATTATCCAAGAAACTTTGCAAGATTCCCCTTTCCCGACGAGGTTTGAAAGTCATGAAAATATGGGGGTCGTCAAGACAAGAAATAAGGCATTGCAACAAATTCAAGGTACTTATTTTATTTTTGTAGATAGCGATGATTTTCTAGATGCTGACTATATTGAGAGCTTCTACACAACCATGGTGCAAGAGGAGGCAGATATTGTCTATGGTGATTTATACGACCCTGATAAAAAGGAAGTGTATCTTAAATCACAGCCATATGACAAGCAGGCTTTTTTAACAGATAATTATATCTCCAATTGTTCTCTCATTCGTCGCTCAATCGCTGATGGTATTTATTATGACGAGGCGCTTAATTATAAAAAATTAGAAGACTATGATTTTCTTCTAAACTTAATTATCAATCAAGGGGCGAAACCTGTTTATGATGAAAAAACAAAGTTGAATTATCGGGTCTTTGATAAAGAGTCTGTCTCTAAGCGAGATTCTACTAGATACCATTACGAAATATATTTGCAAATTATAAAGAAGTACATGGATAAACTTCCTAATGAGATTTACCAAGCTTTGTCTGCAAATATCTTTACTCTGGAAGGACGGCTGGATAATTTGATTCAGCATATGGACAGGGTGTCTGACTATATCCAAGAGCTAAAGGGAAACTGGGAACGTGATAGCGAATTGATTTATCAATATCAGGATGACATTGATGAATTACGTAACTCACTTTCTTATCGTGTTGGGAATGCTATTGTGACACCGATTAAACAAGTGGGACAGGTTGTCAAGAATCCGCGGCGTATCAGAGCGCTCTTATCTCAGTTGAAACACCAGTGCATCTCCATAAAAAGAAATATCAAATCGCCAAAAACCTATTATTATAGGGTTTTACGTCATTCTCAGCGAAAGCAGCTTCAACATATGAGTGGCAAAAAGTGCCTAGTCTATGTCATTTTTGAGGCAGAAGAGAATCTTCAGCGCTACAAGGTTCTGTTTTTAGAGAAATTAGCATCTTTGGTAGATGAAACGCTGATTGTGGTAAATGGAGGATTGAAATCAGAGGATTTATCTACCTTAGAACAATATGGGCAAGTTCTGGTAAGGGATAATACGGGTTATGATGCCGCGGCATTTAGGGAAGGGATTTTGACCTTTGGTAAGGAAAAGTTGCAAACTTCTTCTCAACTCTTGTTAGTCAATGATACGAATATTGGTCCAATGCGAGATTTGAATGAGGTCTTTCAAACAATGGCGGAGAGAAATCTTGATTTTTGGGGGATTTCCTTTGGTGAAGTACAAGAAGATGCCACGAATTTCAATCAATACGGCTATATTCCAGAGCATCTACAATCTTATTTTCTTGTCATTGAGTCTTTATTGCTTCGGTCAGAGGAGTTTTTCGACTATTGGAATAACCTAACCGATACGGATTCACGTGATAAGGCTATTGGAAAACACGAAACAACTTTTACTAAGTATTTTGCAGATTTAGGCTATCGCTACGATGCCTTGGTACCTGAAAACAAAGACAGCGCCATGTATATTCATCCTTTGAGAATGCTAAGGGCTGGAAGTCCTTTAATCAAGTATACCTCATTACAAAATTACAATGAGCAGCAGTTTCGCTGGCAGGGGCTAGAAAGACGAACAGAAGTACCTGATTTGCTCAATTATGTGCGAAAAGAAACAGATTATCCAGTTGAAATTTTGGATAATATTGTAAAAAAATTCAAATCGATTTCGAGAGAGCAGTTTATTCTGATTATTGATGGAGTTGAAAATATTATTCCTCAATGTACGCGCTACCGAGTGCTTAACAAAGCAGAACAGTTGAGAAAAAACGGTTTCACGGTCAAAGTAGTAAATTTATCAGAGTTTGAGATTTCTCAGGCTCAGCATGCTAGTCATATTATTATCTATCGAGCTCCGTGGTCTTATCAACTTCAATTCTTGTGCGATACAGCTAGAAGAGATAAAAAGCCAGTTTATTTTGACATTGATGATTTGGTTTTTGATACAGTTTATACAGATCAGTTGAGCTATACTCAAGGCTTATCAGAGAAGGAGAAGGGCAACTATGATGCTGGTGTCAAAAATTATGGCAAGATGTTAGCTGCCTGTGATGGAGCGATTACTTCAACACTCCAATTGCAGGAAGAATTGCTCAAATATCAAGATAAGGTGTTGCTGAATAGAAACCGAGCTTCCAGTGACTTGATTGAAATCAGTTCTCACTTTATCAAAGATTATAGTCAGCAGAACCCTAAAGTCAAGATAGGCTATTTTTCAGGTTCTATCAGTCATAATGAAAATTTTGAATTGATAAAACCAGCCATCCAGTCCTTGCTTGAAACTTACAAGAATGTGGAACTCCATATCGTCGGCCATTTAGATATTCCAGAGGATATGAAGCCTTACCAACAGCAGATTGTTGTACATGACTATGTTGACTGGAAGGATTTACCTCAGCTGATCAGTCGAGTGGATATCAATCTAGCTCCACTGGTTGACTCGGTCTTTAATCGGGCTAAGTCTGAAATCAAATGGATGGAGGCTGCCTTAGTAAAAGTTCCTACAGTTGCTAGTCACATTGGAGCCTTCTCTGATATGGTAAAAGATGGGGAGACTGGACTTTTGGCTAAAGACGGGGAGTGGAAAGAAAAGTTAGAGCGTTTGATTCTTTCGTCTGACCTACGTCAGGAATTAGCAGAAAATGCCTATGATTTTGTTCTTGAAAACTGCAGTTTAGATAGTAAAGATGAAATGGTGAATGATTTTGAAAAGAAGTAAGACGATAAAAATAGAAAATATCTTTTTGGTCTTGGCGACTGTCTTTGTCATGACATTTATGGTGGTTCAACCGATCAACCGTGTGCCGGATGAAACGAATCACGCCCGCATGACTTGGGAGATTTTCCATAAGCCGACGGATAAAACCTACAAGTGGATGGAAAATATCTCTGCGGAACCGAATGTTTCCCCAGCAGAGTATAAGAAGCTTTTTACGGAAAAATTGGATTTATCTCAGGAAGAATTTACTCTGGGTATTAATCTCAAGACTCTTTCCTTTTTACCGCAGCTCATTGGCATGACCTTGGGAACGTTTATCTATCCATCAGTAGGAGTTATTCTCATGATGGGACGATTCTTTAACGCCCTAGCCTATATTTTTGGTATTTACTTCCTGATTAAGTATTTTAAGTATGGCAAGAAAGCTCTCTTTTTCATTTCGCTTCTGCCAATTATGGTTCAGCAGGCAGCTTCTCTCTCCTATGATGTAATGAACTATTTGGAGATTATGCTGGTTATTGGTTTTTTCACTAATATTGCTTCCAGCAAGAAATTTAACAATAAGAATTTTATCCAGCTTTTGGTCATATCCGTCGGACTCTTTGCAACCAAACTGAACAATGTCTTATTGCTAGGCTTGTTGCCTTTCATTGATTTTGAAATTGAAGGATTCTTAGCTGCTTTGAACAAGCCTTTTCTTGCGACTAAGGCATTTATCAGTCGTCATCGCTATGTTTTTTACAGTTTGGCTTTTGTTGCTGTTTTCTTAGCCTTGCATTTGCTTTTTCGTCATCAAGGAGGGCTCCTCCACTATAGTAGGGTTCTGCTTAACACCTTGTTTAAACAGCGCATGAACGGTGACCTCAATACCATATTGACCATTGGTCTCTTTGGATTTTTGGGTAATTTCACCATTCAGTTGCCCCTGTGGCTAATCTTTCTTGATGTAGCGGTACTGACTATCATTTTCTTACAGTCTAAGAAGGATTTTATGACGAAATCTTATGCAACTGTCTCCGCTTATCTTTTCCTTTTGCAGGTCATTTCCGTTGTCACCATCATGTATCTAGAGTGGACTCCGATTGTTTTAGGAAAAGGTGCTCAGATATCCGTTGGAACTCAGGGCCGCTATTTTACGCCTTTCCTAATTCTCTTCTTACCCCTTCTTGCAAATTTAGGCAAGTTGGAGATTCAGGAGCGAACAGTTAAAAACTTGCTTATAGGAACTTTGTCAGCTAACTTTTTAATTTCAATCTATTTAATGATTCCATTCTATTGGAATTGGTAAGGATAAGCTATGAAGAAAAACATTTTATTCATTTCACCGACTGGAACCTTGGATAATGGAGCAGAGATTTCTATTTTCCATCTGATGAAGTATTTGGTTCAAGATGGCTATCACGTTATCAATGTGATACCAGATTATCATGTCCAAGTCCAGCAAGACTATATTTCTACTCTTGCAAAAGAAGGAATTAGAACCATTGCTCTGCCATCGGTTAAATGGTGGTGGGAGGATGCACCAGGTGGTCTTCCTGGAACTCATGAAGAGAGGGTAAATTCTTACCAAGAAAATATTGCTGCGCTGAGAAAGTTAATGGTAGATAGCCATATTGACTTGGTCATTACAAATACAGTTAATATGTTTCAAGGAGCAGTAGCAGCAGCTTGTGAAAATATTCCGCATTTTTGGTTGATTCATGAATTTCCTGAGGGAGAATTTGGTTATTATAAAGCGAAAATTGATTTTGTAGATGAATATTCTCAGGAGATTTTTGCGGTGACAGGTTCTCTACAAAAAAGCTTAGCCCAGCTTCTCCCTCATAGGGAAATTAGTTCCTTTGCTCCTTTTACAGAGATTGAAGCGGAAAAGGAGCAAAAACTTGCTGGGACTGAGTGTCGTATCCTGTCAGTTGGTCGTCTGACAGAGAGAAAAAATCAACTAGAACTCCTTCAAGCTTATGCACAACTCCCTCAGCCAAGACCAGAACTAGTCTTTATTGGGGCTTGGGACGATGAATATAAGAATAAGTGTGAGTCCTATATAGTTGAACATCAGTTGCAAGGTGTCCAGTTTTTAGGATATCGTGATAATCCTTGGGCTGAAGCAACAACGGCTGATATAGCAGTATTTCCATCTGCTATGGAGACCTTTGGCCTAGTTTATATAGAATCCATTATGAATGGCCTGCCAACCATCCTATCAGATAATCCTGGCCATCTATCGGCTTATGAAATGTTCGAGGAGGGTCAACTCTATCCTACGGGAGATGTAGATGAATTAACAGATCAAATCCAGCAATGTTTAGAGGATTTCAAATACTTGAAAAAGCGCTCTATAGATAACATAGAAAGAGTAAAGAATCTTTACAAGGTTTCCAGTGTTTATCATGACATATTAGAAGAAATCGATCATTCTGATACAAATAGCGGTCATTCTTTGCGACACATAAAATTTTTATTTGAGCCAATTCCCTCTGCTTCGCCAATAAGTACTTTCTTGAATAAAGTAAAGAGAAAAATAATTTTCTTAAAAAATTAAAGAATCTTTTTAAGTAGTAGTAGCCTACAACGGATGATATAAAAGTCGAATCAAACAATAATTTTGCTTAGGCGATATTATGATTTGTTCGATTTTTTTGTCTGTAGCCCACAAACCACCAAGAAAATGATATAATAGACTAGATTGTAAATCTTTGAATAGAGGGAAAGCATGAGACATGTCTTCATCATCGGAAGTCGCGGGCTTCCTGCTAAATATGGCGGATTTGAAACCTTTGTTGAGAAATTAGTAGAAAATAAGGTTTCTTCCCAACTCCAGTATCATGTAGCTTGTTTGTCAGATGATGAAGCTTCTCATCATTTTGATTACAAGGGAGTGGATTGCTTCACCGTTAAGGCTCCTAAACTGGGGCCGGCTCGGGTGATCGCCTATGATATGATGGCCATTAATTATTCTTTAAAGTTAGTGCAAGAGCAGCAGATTGAGCGTCCGATTTTTTATATTTTGGGCAATACGATTGGAGCCTTTGTGGCGCCTTTTGCACATAAAATTAAAAAAGCAGGCGGGACTTTCTTTATCAATCCGGATGGTCTGGAATGGAAGCGGACCAAGTGGCCTAAGCCGGTTCAAGCCTATCTCAAATATTCTGAGAAGGTTATGACCAAGCATGCTGATCTGGTCATTGCGGACAATCAAGGCATTGCAAGCTATATAAAACATTCCTATCCTTGGTCTAAGACGGCTTTCATTGCTTATGGGACAGACCTCCAGCTATCTTCTCTTGACTCTCAGGATGCTCGCGTGCGTGGTTTTTTTGAGAAATGGCAGAGCAGAGAAAAGGAATATTATTTGATTGTTGGCCGTTTTGTGCCAGAAAACAACTACGAGACCATCATTCGGGAATTTATGAAATCCAATACCAAACGTGACTTGCTGATTATCTGCAATCATGAAGGGAATTCTTATTTTGAAGAGCTCAAGCAGAAAACCGGTTTTGACAAGGATTCTCGGATTAAGTTTGTCGGGACAGTCTATGATCAGGAACTGCTCAAATATATCCGCAATCAAGCCTTTGCCTATTTGCATGGACACGAAGTCGGCGGGACCAATCCCGGGCTTCTGGAAGCTCTGGCTCAGACTGATACCAATTTGGTTTTGGATGTGGACTTCAACCATCAAGTAGCCAAAGAAGCCGCTCTTTACTGGGAAAAAGAAGAGGGACAGTTGGCTCAGCTGATTAACAGAGTAGATGGTCAAATTGACTTTTCTGAGCTAGGTCAGGCAGCCAAAAAAAACATGAAAGAAAACTACACCTGGGAAAAAATTGTGGGTGAATACGAGGAGCTATTTTTATCATGAAAGTGACTATTCTTCTGTCGACCTATAATGGTGAGCAGTTTCTGGCAGAGCAGATTGAAAGTATTCAAGCCCAAACTTATAGGGACTGGCAGCTCTTGATTCGAGATGATGGCTCTAGTGATGGGACGCGAGCGATTATTGAGGATTTTTGCCATCAGGACGACCGAATCTTCTTTATCAATCCAGAAGAACCTCAAAATTTGGGCGTCATTAAGAGTTTTCATAGCTTGCTTAAATATCAGGATTCGGATTTTTACTTTTTTAGTGACCAGGATGATGTCTGGTTGCCAGATAAGTTGGCGATTCAGTTAGCAGCAGCAGAGAAATACGATGCTTCCTTACCTTTGTTGGTCTATACGGATCTAAAAGTGGTGGATCAGGAGCTAAATATTGTTCACGAAAGTATGATTCGGACGCAGTCTGACCATGCCAATACCGAATTGATTCAGGAATTGACGGAAAATACAGTGACAGGCGGCGTTTCGATGATCAACCAAGCTCTGGCTGATTTGTGGACAGGGCAGGAGGAGCATGAACTGCTCATGCACGATTGGTATCTGGGCCTGTTGGCTTCAGCTTTCGGACAGCTCGTTTATCTGGATCAGCCCAGTGAACTCTACCGTCAACATTCCAATAATGTGTTAGGAGCCCGAACCTTACGCAAGCGAATGAAGAACTGGATTCATCCTAGCCGTCTATTTGCTAAATATTGGAAATTGATAAAAGACAGTCAGACTCAGGCCCGCAACCTTCTCAGCCAGCCTCTGACAACTGAAAATAGAGAAATTATTGAAAATTTTGTGACAATCATGGAAGCTCCTTTTGCAGAGCGGCTGCGACGTATTCGAAAGTATGGCTACAGAAAAAATCGTGCCTTTCATACTTTGGTTTTCACTTGCTTGATCTTGACAAAATTTAGGTATAAGGAGAAATATGCATGCTAGATTATTTTAGCCAAAAAAACTGGATTCTCTTGAGGGAACTGGTTAAAACAGACTTCAAATTACGTTATCAAGGCAGTTTCATTGGGCATTTGTGGTCGATTTTAAAACCCTTAATGCTTTTTACCATTATGTATCTTGTTTTCGTTCGTTTCCTGCGTTTTGATGATGGAACGCCTCATTATGCAGTATCGCTTCTCTTAGGGATGGTGACTTGGAATTTTTTCTCAGAAGCAACCAATATGGGCATGATGTCCATTGTTGCGCGAGGGGACTTACTGCGAAAACTGAATTTTTCTAAATCAATTATCGTTTTTTCAGCTATTACTGGTGCAGCGATCAACTATGCGATCAATTTGTTGGTTGTTTTTGCTTTTGCTCTGATTAATGGAGTATCAATCACGCCAGGATGGCTAGTTATTATCCCGCTTTTTCTGGAATTAGTTTTGATTTCAGCTGGTTTTGCCTTTATGTTGGCGACACTTTTTGTCAAATATCGTGATATTGGACCCATTTGGGAAGTGGTTTTGCAGGCAGGCCTGTATGCGACACCGATTATTTATTCACTGACTTATATCCTGAAGGGTGGGCATGTTTTGGTCGCTAAGCTGATGATGCTGAATCCAATGGCTCAGATTATTCAAGATCTTCGTCATTTTATCGTTTTCTCAGGCAGTACTCGGGGCTGGGATTTGATGGATCATTACTGGATTGCTCTGATTCCTTATTTATTGCCAGTAGTGATATTTGGACTTGGATATTATATCTTTAATAAAAATGCTAAGAGATTTGCGGAGATTTTATAATGTCAAATAATATTGCAGTAAAAGTTGACCATGTCAGTAAGTTTTTTAAACTGCCAACAGAGTCAACACAAAGTTTAAGAACAAGCCTAGTTAACCGCTTTCGAGGTATCAAGGGTTATAAAGAGCAGAACGTTCTTAAGGATATTTCCTTTGAAGTGGAAAAGGGAGATTTTTATGGAATTGTCGGCCGTAATGGTTCGGGCAAGTCCACTCTTCTTAAAATTATCTCAGAGATTTATATTCCCGAAAAGGGCACAGTGACTATTGATGGCAAGTTGGTTTCCTTTATCGAGCTAGGTGTTGGATTCAATCCAGAGCTGACCGGCCGCGAAAATGTCTATATGAATGGTGCCATGCTGGGCTTCTCAACTGAAGAAGTAGATGCCATGTACGATGATATCGTGGAGTTTGCTGAGCTGGGCGAGTTTATGAATCAAAAACTCAAAAATTATTCTAGTGGGATGCAGGTTCGCTTGGCCTTTTCAGTTGCGATCAAGGCACAGGGAGACATTCTAATTTTGGATGAGGTTCTGGCTGTGGGGGATGAAGCCTTTCAGCGCAAGTGTAATGATTATTTTATGGAACGGAAGCATTCGGGAAAGACAACTATTTTAGTAACTCACGATATGAATGCCGTCAAAAAGTATTGTAATAAAGCTGTTTTGATTGAAAATGGATTAGTCAAAGTTGTCGGAAATCCAGATGATGTAGCTAACCAATACAGTTTGGATAATGCAACTGACACCAAAGCCATGAACGAAGATTATGTCGCTGAAAAGGAATCTGAGGCAGTTTCTGATTTAGAGGTTCGTCTACTAACCTCTCCTCAGACAGCACCAACTGAAGAAATTGAATTTGAGATTAGCTATCAAGTCAATCAGGATATGCCAACCTACATAGCCTTTTCACTGACTGATATCGACCGTACCATTTGGTTGTATAATGATAATTCAATGGATAATTTGACAGAAGGAACAGGAAAAAAGACACTTAAATACAAATGCCATCTTTCCCAAATCAATCATGCAAAATTGAAATTGCAGGTTTCTGTGCGTGATGAAGAGAATCAGATTTTAGCCTTTGCAGATTCTAAGAATACTCCAGTCCTTATCATCAGCCGACGGGATATTGAAGATGACGATACCTCTGCAAAAGACTCAGCAACGGGATTGATTCAGCGTAATGGGGTCTGGGAAATCTCTCAATAAAATGATAAGGTGTTTTCATGGAACGAATATTACTCTATGTTCATTTTAATAAATATAAGCGCGTGAGTAATCATGTCTTCTACCAATTAGAACAGCTCAACCCCCTGTTTTCCAAAATCCTTTTTATTTCAAATAGTTATATCGAAGAAGCAATTAAGAAAAAGCTGCACGACGAATTTGGGATAAGCAATGTGTTGGAGCGGGACAATCAAGGTTATGATTTTGCGGCTTGGCGGGATGGAATGAGCGCCATAGGTTTTGAGGAGCTCAAAACCTACGACTCTCTGACTCTGATGAATGATACTTGTTTTGGTCCGCTCTGGGATTTGGAGGCTATTTATAAGAGGTTTGAGGACGATACCCAGGTTGATTTTTGGGGCATGACCAACTTTCGAAAAACAAAGTATTTTGAAGAACATCTGCAGAGTTACTTTGTTACCTTTAAGCAGCAGATATTGAGGTCAATTTCTTTTCAAGAATTTTGGGAACAGGTAAAAGATTTTACTGATGTTCAAGATGTAATTGACCACTACGAGACGAAATTCACCCAATATTTTACAGAGGCAGGTTTTACCTATCAGGCTGCCTTTGATACTCGTCTAGAAGAAGCAGCGGATTTAATTCATCCAGACTTTACTTATTATAAGCCTTTTACTATTCTTGAGAAAAAGGTTCCCTTTTTGAAAGTGAAAGCTATCAGTGGTAATCCTTTTTCTGCGAGGTATCTGCTGGAAGAAATCAAAGAGAGAACTTCTTATCCTGTTTCTTTAATTTCTGAGCATATATTTGAATATGTTGGTCCAGATGTACCCTGCCTTTTGCAGGATAAGCAGCTTTCGAGAGATGATAAGAATGACTCGCCAGAAAAGCCGGTAGCTCTTCATATTCATGTAACAGATCTTCAAGTCTTCGAGCAATTTAAAGAAAATTGGGAAATTCTTCCTCTACAATACCAATTTGTGGTGACGACAGCTGACGAAAAAATCTTTACTCAGCTCTTGGAAATTGTATCAGACCGTTATCAAGTTATTTTAGGGAAAGAAGAGAATCCTATGCAGGCGATGCTTGAACAGAGTGGACTCTTGCTGCAATTTGCTTCCGTTGGGCATATTTCTACTGCAATTTTAGTAGATGGAATGCCTCAACTCGATAAAGCGATGCGTAGAGATTTGATGGAGATGATGTTTGAAAATGCCAATGCTAGTATTAAAGTCTTGGAACAAGATGATAAGCTTGGGCTCGTTATACCAGATCTTCCAAGTTTAGTCAGATATGGCTTGTTTGAGCAAAAAACATATCGGAAAGAAATGGCTTCAATTTGGCAGGAGCTCCATTGCCAGAAACAGTTTGATTTTGAACAACATCCTGTTTTTACCAGGGTGTATGGTGGCTTTTTTTGGTTTAAACCTTCCGTATTGACTGGTCTTTTTCAAAATGAGTACCAGTTGTCATCTCAGAAAGAGTCTAATATTTTAGAAAATTTATTGATTTATTTGGCTTGGGATAAGGGCTATGATTTTAAAATCATGCCTGGTCGCCCACTCCCTGCTTTATTAGATTTACAAAAAGAAGCAGAAGAATTAACAAGGCAGAAAGGAAAACTTGCTCGAAAGAGCCTAACCCAAAAAGTTAGAACTTATTTATCAAGTCTTTTAAAGGCACGGTAATCTGTTTGTTAGAAAGAAAAATGAAATTTTTGATTAATTATTATAAGCAGATTTCTTATTTGCTTATCAGCTTTTTATTTTTAGATATTACAGCTGTAACCACTCTTTTTTTACTTCAAGTAAATAAGAACATAGAAAATTACAGTAGCCTAGGGTTTGTTTTTCTTGGTCTAATCGTAGCTCTATTTGGCTTAGGACAGATTGTATCCCAACTGCTAAGCCAAAAGCTATTAATATGGTCTGCTATCGTCTATGCTTCTTACACGCTATTTTCTTACTTGCTGACGGTTACCCAGCATATTAATGATTTTGATTTTAAGGCAGAGAATTTACTTAGTAATCACTTTTTTCAAGTGAACGGCCTACCTTATTTGCTTCTTATTTTTTTCTTCGCCTATCTTATAAACTATTTCCCCTCTTTAAAAAAATATAATTCTTTGGACTATTTTATTGTTGATAAGTACAATAAATATTTTCTAGAGATACTCTTTCTATCTCAGTCCCTTATTTTTTTATCTTTAACAGATGATAAGATGACAGGTATTTTTCAGCACCAAAGTTTGCTGACAACTTATCTTACAGATAAAGGATTTGAAATCTCTCAAGATTCTATTTTAAAATTAATTGGTTTTATTATTTTACTCTTTCTTTTATTTTTGATCCCTAGCTTTTTAGGGATAAAGGGATTAAAAGATATTTCGAAAAACAGAGGCAGTTTTTCAGTTGCTGTTTTATGCAGCGCAGTTCTTTCTATCATTTTCAACTATACTATTCAAAATAGTATTCGAGGAGATGTTTCTGTTTTAGAACTGCATTTATTTACAGGAGCAACATTCTTTCAGATAGCAGTCTTTTTTACACTATTTATTTTTATCTATCTTGCTTTTAATCAAATTTTTCTACCCACAATTATCATATTGGCAATAGGTATTAGTTCCACCATTGCCAGCAGTTTGAAATTTCAATATCGTCACGAACCTATTCTGCCAAGTGACGTCAGCTGGTTAAAAAATCCAAAAATTTTGTTTGATTTTCTTGGTGGCAATTATGGAATCTATACTATTGCAGGATTGGCAGCTCTTGGAGCTTTCTATTGGTTTTTCCGTAGAAGGATTTTACCTGAGAAAATTTTATCGATGATAAAAATGCAGCTTATGTTACTGGCTTTTCCTATTATTTTTTTCCTAGGTGTTTTACAGATATTCTCTTCGAAAGAAAATGGTAAAGTAGCTGAAAATATCCCCGTTATCTCTATTTTAAATAATTATCATGACTTGACTTGGTTTGGTAATACAGTTAATTCGCAAATGCGGTCTATCTCTTTTGTTTGGTTTACTCAATTATCAGATAAGGCTATGATCCAGCCGGCAGGATATTCCAAAGAAAAAATTCAGGAAATAGAAAAAAAATATGGAGAACTTGCTGATTCCATTAATCAGGAACGTCAACATAACATTGAACAGCAGACTGTCATTTATGTCCTCAGTGAAAGTTTTTCTGATCCTGCCCGGATTGACGGCGTGTCTATGTCAGAAAATCCAATTCCAAATATTCAGGAAATTATGTCTAAGACAACCAGTGGGTTGATGCAGTCAGACGGTTATGGCGGTGGAACAGCAAATATGGAGTTTCAAACGTTGACCGGTCTGCCATTTTATAATTTGTCACCATCTGTTTCAGTTATTTATACGGAAGTAGTGCCAAAGATGAACAAACTTCCGGCTATCAGTGATTTTTACACTTCTCAAAATCGTACCGTGATTCATTTGGCCTCACCAAGTAATTATTCCAGAGACATCATTTATAAAGATCTGGGATATGATACCTTTATTCATTATGGAACTCAAGGGTTGCAGGGAGATCATATTGGTGGAAACTATAGTGATAAAACGACCTATAATCAAGTCTTAGATCGCCTAAAAACAGACCAAAGTCAATTTTTCTCAGTTATGACGATGCAAAATCATATGCCTTGGACGGAAGTCAATCCGATTTATATGTCTGCTAGTTACCCAGGTTTCACGGAGGCAGGAAATAAATCCTTATCCAGCTATGTAAGGATGCTCTACCACACAGACAATGCGACCAAGGATTTTTTGGATAAGCTTTCTAAAATTGATAAAAAGATAACAGTGGTCTTTTATGGTGATCACTTGCCAGGTCTGTACCCTCAGTCAGCTTTTAAGGAACATCCTGAAAACCAGTTTCTAACAGATTACTTTATCTGGAGCAATTATGAGACTCCTAAGCTGGACTATCCTTTGGTTAACTCTAGTGATTTTTCTGCCTTGTTGCTTGAGCAGACCAATTCTAAAGTATCTCCTTACTATGCTTTATTGACCGAAGTTCTTCATAAGGCTAGTGTGGACAAGAAGGCACTGGAGCCATCAGCCCAAGAAATTGCAGATGATTTGAAATTGATCGAATATGATATGGTTGGCGGAAAAGGCTATCTTTCAAAGGATTTCTTCGCTATGCCAGCGAAATAAAAAATAGAATAGGTTTACCAATTCTATTTTTTATTATTTTATGCTAAACTAGTAGTATGGGGGTGAAGATATGATAAAGATTTTCGGGAAAGTACGCTATCATTGGCAACCAGAAATGTCGGTTTTAGTTATTTATTGGTCTTTGTCGGTTATCCCGATCTTTATAGGGCTGGCCTTGATGTATGAAAGTTCTAGAGTACCAACTCTTGTTCTCTTTTCCTTCTTCTTATTTATGGTTTTGTTGGGCATTGGTGTGCATCGATATTTCACCATATATGATGATGGGATTTTGCGGATTATTACGGCAAATCCTTTCACGCCAATCAAGATTGATATTTCAACTATCGAGAAGTTAGAAGTAACAAAGACCTCAATCACTCTTCATTTTACAGGGAAAAGTCGTAGCAGAACCTTCTGTATGCGCAAATGGCCAAAAAAATATTTTGTCAACGCCTTGGCTCTGAATGAGCATTTTAAAGGGGAAGTCGAATTGGTAGATAATTTTACTCTTCTAGATTATTTTGAAGTCTATTATGGTGATAAGGCTAAGAAAAACTAATCTTTTAGCAGTGCTCTGGTTGGACAATTTTTGATGGCTTCGAGAATATCGGGATGGTCAGGGACTTCTTTTTCTAACAGTTGGTCATCTTGATAAAATTTGACAATGCCATTATCGTGATAGTCAAAGATGTCTGAGTAAGTTTGGCAGAGCCCACAGGCAATGCAGCGTTCGGGAATGAGTGTAATTTTCATACTCATATTGTAATAAGATTTTTAGAAAAACTCAAGGAGGAAGTCATGGAAAAAGAACCATGGGAAGCAGATGTATACGATAATGGAGAAGAGAAATTGAAAAGAATTAAAAAAGTTCAAGCGAGTCGAGTAGATCGTATTTTGACGGTTTTAGTAACTGTTTTTTTGATATTGGTCATTGCAGTTACGTGCTTCTTGGTCTACCTTTCTATTGGCGGAAGTAATAAAAAGACGAGTATGGAAGGCTTTTATGGGACTTCTGCTGCTGTTGCCTCGTCAAGTAGTACGGAGCAACCAGCTTCAACAGAGGCGGCGGCTACACCTGAAGGAGAAACGACGGAATCATCTGAAGGAACTTTGACGGTTCAGCCTGGTGAAGGTGAGGCGGCCATTGCTGCGCGTGCAGGTATTTCTATTGCAAAATTAGAGCAGCTAAATCCATCGCACATGTCCACTGGCTCTTGGTATGCCAATCCAGGTGATATTGTTAAGATTCAGTAGGAGCGGGTTATGAAACAGATTCAGATTGCGATTGATGGACCTGCTTCAAGTGGGAAATCAACTGTTGCAAAAATCATTGCCAAAGATTTTAATTATACCTATTTAGATACTGGAGCCATGTACCGTGCAGCGACATATTTGGCTTTGCGAAATCATTTGACTGAAAACGACGCAACAGAGATTGTAGAGCTGCTTGAGACTTATTCGGTCAGTTTTGGTCGTGCAGATAACGGTGAGCAGCTGGTGTTTGTTGGGGATGTAGATGTGACCCATCCGATTCGTGAAAATGACGTTACCAATAATGTGTCGTGGGTGTCGGCTATCCCAGAAGTACGTGAAAAACTAGTTTATTTGCAGCAGTTGATTGCTGCTCAAGGTGGCATTGTCATGGATGGTCGTGATATTGGAACGGTCGTATTGCCAAATGCAGAACTTAAAATTTTTCTAGTTGCCTCGGTCGAGGAGAGAGCAGAGCGCCGTTATAAAGAAAATCTTGCAAAAGGGATTCCGGCTGATTTGGAAACTCTTAAAAAAGAAATTGCTGAGCGGGATTATAAAGACAGTCATCGTGCTGTGTCGCCTTTAAAACCAGCGGCTGATGCGATTCATTTTGATACGACAGGCGTTGGAATTACAGAAGTTGTCAAATTTATTGAAGAAAAAGCGAAAAAAATCATTGACAAATAAAAAGAAACTTGGTATGATAGTGGAGTTGAGAAAAGCAGAAGTGAGAACTTCTCGCCTTGCGACTAACGTTGTCTGGCTCTACAGGATTCAGTTTCAGTGATGAAATACTATCATGTAGTGCGGGTTTGCGTTAGCAGGTCCGCACTTGTTTTTCTCTAAAAATAAAAAAAGAGGTGAAAACCATAGCAAAACAAGACTTATTCATCAATGATGAAATTCGTGTGCGTGAAGTTCGGTTGATCGGTCTTGACGGCGAACAATTAGGTATTAAACCACTTAGCGAAGCGCAGTCTCTTGCGGATGAAGCAAATGTCGATTTGGTCCTGATTCAGCCACAAGCTAAACCACCTGTTGCGAAAATTATGGACTATGGCAAGTTCAAGTTTGAGTACCAGAAAAAGCAGAAAGAACAACGTAAAAAACAGAGCGTTGTCACTGTGAAAGAAGTACGTCTCAGCCCAACGATTGATAAAGGGGACTTTGATACAAAGCTTCGTAACGCACGCAAGTTCCTTGAAAAAGGAAATAAAGTTAAGGTATCTATTCGCTTTAAAGGTCGGATGATTACCCACAAAGAGATTGGAGCTAAGGTCTTAGCAGACTTTGCTGAAGCGACTCAAGATGTTGCGATCATTGAGCAAAGACCTAAAATGGATGGACGTCAGATGTTCATGCAAATGGCACCGATTAGTGACAAAAAATAAACTGTCAGAAAGTTAGAAAAAGGAGATTTTACCATGCCAAAACAAAAAACACACCGCGCATCAGCTAAACGTTTCAAACGTACAGGTTCTGGTGGCTTGAAGCGTTTCCGTGCTTACACTTCTCACCGTTTCCACGGAAAAACTAAGAAACAACGTCGTCATCTTCGTAAAGCAGGAATGGTGCATGCAGGAGATTTCAAACGTATCAAAGCAATGCTTACAGGTCTTAAGTAAGAGATTTTGTGACACTTATCTAGGAAATATTGGAGGAAAATAAACATGGCACGTGTTAAAGGTGGCGTTGTATCACGCAAACGTCGTAAACGTATTTTAAAATTAGCAAAAGGTTACTATGGAGCAAAACACATCTTGTTCCGTACTGCAAAAGAGCAAGTAATGAACTCTTACTACTATGCATACCGTGACCGTCGTCAGAAAAAACGCGACTTCCGCAAACTTTGGATCACTCGTATCAATGCGGCAGCTCGTATGAACGGACTTTCATACTCACAATTGATGCATGGTCTGAAATTGGCTGAGATCGAAGTTAACCGTAAAATGCTTGCTGACTTGGCTGTTAATGATGCAGCAGCTTTCACAGCTCTTGCAGATGCAGCTAAAGCTAAGCTTGCTAAATAAGAAGATAAAAGAGTCTGAGACAAAATAGTTCTCAGTCACAAAAAAGCTAGAGATTCCCAATTATGGAACTCTAGCTTTTTAAATTTGAACCGTTCTCTTATTGTATTTAAGGAGATTATTGGCCAGGAGCACT
>NZ_CABPTS010000014.1:0-54181 GCF_902460385.1 Streptococcus sp. Marseille-P7376 | reverse complement strand
GTAATGACTTTAACGCCGTTTCGGACCTGTCTGGAATAGCGCAGAAAGTGATTGCGAATCGTTGCTTGGGTCCGTCCATCTAAGATAGCTACGATTTTTCTGGAATCAAAATCCTGTGCAATGAAGCTCATCTTGCCTTTCTTGAAGCTGTATTCATCCCAAGACATGTGAGTTGGAAGATAAGATAAATCTGTCTTGAATTTAAACTCTTTCAGTTTACGAATGACGGTTGACGTGGAAACTGCTAAGCTTTCAGCGATGGCCGTCATAGAGACTTTCTCGATCAATTTTTGAGCGATTTTCTGGTTGACGATGGTTGCAATTTGGTGATTCTTCTTGACCAGAGAAGTCTCAGATACAGCCATTTTTCTACAGTCTTTACAGCGGAAGCGCCGTTTTCTCAATCGAATCAGCGTTTTGTATCCCGCACATTCTAGGTAAGGAATTTTCGATTCTTTTTGGGAGTCATATTTAGCCATTTTTCCTTGGCAGTGAGGGCATTTAGGTGCGGGATAATCTAGCTTGGCGATGATGTCTTTATGTGTTCCCGAGTCCTTGTAATCTAGAATGATGATATTTTTGTCTTTAATTTCGAGTAGGTTTGTGATAAAATTTAATTGTTCCATAAGATTCTTTCTAATGATGGTTTCGTTGCTTTTCATTATAGGTCTTATGGGACTTTTTTTCTACAACAAAAGAGGCTCCATAATCCCTGCGGTGGATTTACCCACTACAGAAATTATAGAGCCAAAAAATGAAGCCAGACTGTGTGTCTTGGCTTTATTTTTAGCTTTTTAAAAGAAGGTTAGTTTGAGGCCTCAGTGTGAGCGTCCGTCGTCGTGTCTGTTGTTGCGCTTGAGCTGGCAGTCGTACCGTTGTTACTATCGGCAGCAGTAGTAGAGGCTGTATCGACCGTAGAAGAGCTCGTTTCGATTGCTGTATCACTAGCAGCACTAGATTGGTTATCTGCTGAACTAGAAGTGACAGTCTCTTTTTCGATTTCCTTAACGATGGTTGTTGTCGTTGTAGAATTACTGGTATCTGACTTAGATTTGCTGTCATTGTTGTTCAAAAGATTCATAATGGTCAGACTAGCAATGATAATCGACAAAATACTGGCGATAGTTGCGATTGTTTTTTGAAGGGCAGAAAACCCTTTTTTAATATGATGAGTAGTTGTTTTTCTACTTGGCTTTTGTTCATTTTGATGTTTATTTTTACGTGAATAGTTTTCCATTGAAAGGGAGTCTCCTTTATTTTCGATGTATGAATGGCTGAACTGTGCTAAAATTACATTTATATCAATCCAGCAATCATCCCTTACTTTTTATTATACGTCTTTTAGCTGAAAATGTCTTTAAAAAGTTTCTTATTTTACAATGAAAACGTACACAAGAAAAGAAGCCAGCCCCAAAAGTACAATGGGCGGACTTCAAGGACTGCTTCTTAGAAATAGTTAAAGAAAATTACTTTGTCTCTTCTTGCTTCAGAATATTGGCTTGTGCTACTGCGAGTCGGGCAGCTGGTACTCGATAAGGAGAGCAGGAAACGTAGTTGACGCCTATTTCTTGGAAGAATGGAATAGAATCTGGGTCACCGCCGACCTCTCCACAAATGCCAATCGTAAGGTCTGGCTTGATTTGTCTGGCTTTTTGAACAGCCAAGTTCATCAAGATTCCAACTCCCTGTCTGTCAACGCTTTGGAAAGGATCAACTGCCAGGATATTTTTATCTGTGTAAGCTGGGATAAACTTACCGATGTCATCACGGGAGAAACCATAAGTCATCTGTGTCAAATCATTGGTACCAAAGCTAAAGAAATCAGCATCTTGCGCCAACTGATCAGCAATCAGACACGCACGTGGAAGCTCAATCATAGTGCCAATATCATAAGGAAAAGGCTGGGTCTGATATTTAGTAAACAGCTGGTCAATAAAATTGACAAGATAATCCTTAATATAAGTCAGCTCTGCTTTTTCAGCAATCAAAGGAATCATAATCTCCGGCCGGATTGTCAGGCCTTCTTGCTGTAGGCGAATTGCGCTGCTGAAGATGGCCTCTACCTGCATTTTGTAGATATCAGGCTGTGTAATGCCAAGGCGGCAGCCTCGATGACCCAGCATAGGATTACTTTCCTGAAGCTGTTTGATTTGATGAGTTAGCTTAACTGGATTCTTTTGCAGAGTTTGAGCTAAGATTTGAATTTCTTGTTCTTCTTTTGGCAAGAATTCGTGCATCGGTGGATCGAGCAGCCGAATAATCATAGGTAGCTGGCCAACAGTTTGAAACATTTGGTAGAAGTCCTGTGATTGGAATTCCAGTAGTTTCTTCAGAGCAGCCTTGACTTCTAGAGGATTTTCTGCCAGTATCAGTCGCCGCATTTCAAGAATTCTTTCCTGACCAAAGAACATGTGTTCTGTCCGTGCTAATCCGATACCTTGAACACCAAATTGAATGGCTGTTTGGAGATCAGAAATGGTCTCTGCATTGGCTCGGACTTTGAGTTGGGCCACTTGATCTGCCCAAGTAAGCAGCTGCTCTAATTCTTGATCGTTTTCTACCAAGACAGTGGAAAGTTGACCTAAATAGATCATGCCGGTGCTGCCGTCAACAGACAGGATATCACCTTGCCCCAAGATAATCTCTCCGCATTGCAAGGTCTTAGCTTCCTCATCGATACGAAGGGCCTCGCAGCCTGCGACACAGCAGGTACCCATTCCTCGGGCTACCACAGCAGCGTGAGAAGTCATTCCGCCGTGACTGGTTACGATAGCTTGACTGACTATCATGCCCTCTATGTCTTCAGGCGATGTTTCGTGGCGAACGAGGATTACCTTAATTCCTGCTTCGTGCATGCGCTTGGCTTCCTTAGCAGAAAAGACGATTTGTCCGGTAGCAGCACCAGGGCTGGCTGGAAGGCCTTGAGCTAGGACAGAGGCAGTTTGCAGTTGCTCCTCGTCAAAAATAGGATGAATTAGCTGATTGATAGCTGCGGGCTGAATCCGTAGAAGAGCCGTATTTTGACTAATAATTCCTTCTTCAACCAAATCTAAAGCGATTTTGAGAGCCGCTTTGGCTGTCCGCTTACCATTTCGTGTCTGCAGAATATAGAGCATTCCTTTTTCAATAGTGAATTCGATATCCTGCATATCTTTATAATGTTCTTCCAGCTTCTGCGCATAGGACAAAAAGTCTGCATAAGCTTGTGGCATTTTCTCTTCTAGCGCTTGAATGGGTTCAGGAGTCCGAATGCCTGCCACTACATCCTCACCCTGGGCTTGAATGAGAAATTCTCCAAAAAGACCTTTCTGACCGTTGGCTGGATTTCGGGTAAAAACGACACCTGTACCGCTTTGTTGGTCGCTATTACCAAATACCATAGCCTGAACATTGACAGCTGTGCCTAAATCATCGGGTATTTGATTTAGCTCCCTGTAGACCTGAGCTCGTGGATTATTCCAGGAGCGAAAAACGGCTTTGATAGCAGTAAAGAGCTGCTCTTTAGGGCTTTGAGGAAAGGTTTGATGGTGTTCATAGTAGAGCTGCTTGTATTGATCAATCAAAGCCTGATGCTCTTCTAAGGTAAAGTCTTTCACCGACTTGCCAGCATTCTTTTCAAAAAAGAGCAGGAGCTGGTCAAAATCTTCCTTGGGGATACCATAGACTACATCAGCAAACATCTGCATCAAGCGACGGTAGCAGTTGTAGGCAAAGTCTAGATTTGTAGCTTGGGCTAGAGTTTGAGTCCGCAGGTCGTTAAGGCCTAGGTTTAGTATGGTATCCATCATACCTGGCATAGAAAATTTTGCACCGCTGCGGACCGAGACCAGTAGTAAGGCCTGATCATTGCCGCTAAAGTATTTTTGGGTTTTCTTTTCTAGTTGATCAATCGCTTCCAAAATCCCTGTTTTCAAATAAGACTCAAAAAAATATGGCTCATTCAAAAAGCGGATGCAGCTTTCGGTGGTAATAGTAAAGCCAGGTGGGACAGGCAGTCCAAGGTTCGTCATTTCGGCAAGATTGGCTCCCTTACCACCCAAGAGAGCATTCTGATTAGCATTTCCTTCTTCGAAGGAGTAAATGAATTGAGTCATATATTACCTCCAATTTATTAAATGTGAGACATATTTATTCTTCTTTACATTTTAATATACATCACATATGCTTGTCAAGGAAAAATTAACTGAAATTTAAGTTGACATCTGGGAGTATTCTGCTAAAATATTGTTTAAAGTGATGATTAATTGTGTTTAATCTTCTTATTATGAGGAATATTGTTTCTTTACACTAACAATAGGAGTAACAATTATTACCAGATTGAGTTAAGAAGGAGCTGTATGTGAAATTAAGTAAACGTCAAAAGCAACTTGTTGAGATTGTTAAGAAAGAGCAGCCAGTCAGTGGAGAAAAAATCTCTGAAATCATGGGAATTTCCAGAGCTACTTTACGTTCAGACCTGTCTTTTCTGACCTTAGTAGGGATATTAAAAGCTACACCCAAGATTGGTTATACTTATTCGGGTTCGGATTTGGAGACCTTATTTTTCTTTGATACTTTCCAAAAGAAAGTTCAGGATATTATGATCTCTCCAGTCTTAGTGTCTCAGGATACCTTTATCCAAGATGCAGTCATCACCCTTTTTATGTATGATGCAGATGTTCTCTATGTGATTGATGAAAAGAAGCTATTGCAGGGAATTGTCTCACGTAAAGACTTGCTAAGAGCAGCTCTGTCCAGCAGTATTGCGAGCACACCTGTGGCTGTCTGCATGACCCGTATGCCCCATATCAAAACCTGCTACAAGGATATGGACATTCTGGAGGCAGCGGCAATCTTGCAGGATTTTGCGATTGACTCCCTACCGGTAGTGGCAGAGGAAAATGACCGCAAGATATTGGGAACAGTGACCAAGTCGGCCCTGTTCGACTATATCATCCAAGAAGCGCGTCAAGCAGCAGTAAATAGATAGATAGGAGCAATAAACATGAAAAAAGAGATTATTGTCTATAGCGTTTCAGATTCTTTGGGCGGCACCTCGCAGAGACTCTTGTCAGCGGTCACTGCTCAATATCCCGATTTGATTTTTAACAACAGCTATCGCTTCCCTTTTGTTAGTCAAGAAGAGGAGTTGCTGGATATTCTCAAAGATGCAGTCAAGGATGATGCTCTGGTCATCAGTACCCTAGTCAATGGAAAGCTGGCAGCATTAGCAAGAGACTTCAGTCAGACCCATAACTTAGCCTATCTGGATCTTATGTATCCATTCTTTCAGTTGATTGAGCAAAAAACAGGGACTAGCCCGATTGAGGTACCGGGCACCTTGCACCGGCTAGACAGTGAGTATTTTAATAAAATATCGGCGATTGAGTTTGCAGTCAAATACGATGACGGCAAGGCTCCTCAAGGCTTTTTAGAAGCTGATTTAATCCTTTTGGGAGTGTCCCGTACGTCAAAAACTCCTCTTAGTATTTTTTTGGCTAACAAAGGCTATCGAGTGGCCAATCTGCCTCTAATTCCCCAAGTTCCCTTGCCTCAGACGTTAGATAAAGTGGACACAAAACGAATAATTGGTTTGATTTGTGAGCCTGAAAAACTAGCAAAAATCCGTAGCAACCGTCTTCATTCCCTTGGCTTGACCAACTCGACCAGCTATACCGATTTGGAAAAGATTTATCAGGAATTGGATTACTCGAAAGAAGTTTTTAAAAAATATCAGGCTCATGTCATCAATATTACCGATAAATCAATCGAAGAAACAGCTTTCTTGATTGAGGATTATATGAAAAAGTTGAAGTGAATCACATTTTTAACTAGCCTAGTTGATGAAGGAAAATAATTATGAGAATAACTATGTTGCTTTTGAGGTCGTATTTAAACAATTTTAGATATAAAGACCTTCAAATGCTTGCTATAGCTTTCTAACAAATGCTTGCTATAGCTTTCTAAAATTCGACCATAAAAATCGCTTTATCTAAATTTTAGCGGGGATTATCTATATTTCAGTATTTAATCCTATAGTTTATACAAAAAATAGAAATATTTGTTTGTTGTCTTTGTTGTATAAACTGTATCCTTTCCTTGTTCCGACTGACCTTTCATGTTACAATAGGAGTATTGAAATTTAGAGGAAAAAAAAATGATTTATTTTGACAATTCAGCAACGACCAAGCCCTATCCAGAGGTTTTGGCTACTTATACGGAAGTTGCTTCCAAAATCTGGGGCAATCCATCCAGTCTGCACAGTTTGGGCAGTCAGGCGACACGTCTCTTAGATGCGTCTCGCCGGCAAATTGCAGCGCTTTTAGGCAAGTCTTCGTCGGAGATTTTTTTTACGTCCGGAGGAACCGAAGGAGACAACTGGGTCATTAAGGGCGTTGCTTTTGAAAAAGCAGCTTATGGACGCCACATCATCGTATCAAACATTGAACATCCCGCAGTCAAGGAATCAGCCCTCTGGCTGCAGAGTCAAGGATTTGAAGTTGATTTTGCACCGGTTGACAAGGCGGGCTTTGTCGACGTAGATAAGCTAGCAGATCTGATTCGGTCGGATACGACTCTTGTCTCGGTCATGGCTGTCAATAATGAAATCGGCAGCATCCAGCCTATCCAGAAAATATCAGAACTTCTAGCAGACAAACCGACCATTTCCTTTCACGTGGACGCTGTGCAGGCTGTTGCAAAAATCCCAACCTCATCATATCTGACTGATCGCGTGGATTTCGCGACTTTTTCTAGTCATAAATTTCACGGCCTTCGGGGTGTGGGCTTTGTTTATATTAAGTCTGGTAAGAAGATCAGTCCCCTCTTGAATGGTGGCGGTCAGGAGTCAGATAAGCGTTCAACGACGGAAAATCTTGCAGGAATTGCGGCTACGGCCAAAGCTCTGCGCATGACGATGGAAAATCTTAAAAACTTTGAAAGTCGAACTTCAAAAATGAAGGCCATTATCCTAGAGGAAATGTCTCAATATCCTGATGTCACGGTCTTCTCGGGGACAAAGGATTTCGCCCCTCATATCCTAACCTTTGGTATCAAGGGGGTGCGAGGAGAAGTGATTGTCCATGCTTTTGAAGATTACGAGATTTATATCTCAACCACTAGTGCTTGCTCTTCCAAGGCCGGTAAGCCAGCAGGTACGCTGATTGCTATGGGAGTGCCGTCAAAGCTAGCAACCACAGCCGTCCGACTCAGCCTGGACGCAGACAACGATATGAGTCAGGTAGAACAATTCCTGACCACTTTTAAGATTATTTACGAAAAAACAAGAAAAGTAAGGTAAACAATGCATTATTCAGAAATTATGGTACGCTACGGTGAGCTGTCCACCAAGGGCAAGAACCGCATGCGCTTTATCAACAAACTCAAACGCAATATCCAATCAGTCTTATCAATCTATCCGCGGGTTCATGTCAAGGCTGACCGTGACCGCACTCATATCTATCTGCAAGGAACCGACTATCAGCCAGTCGCCGAATCGCTTAAGCAGATTTTTGGGATTCAGAATTTCTCGCCATCTTATAGGGTTAAAAAGTCTGTACCAGCCTTGATTAAAGCTGTTCAAACCATCATGAAGCAAGTCTATCAGGAAGGGATGACCTTTAAGATTACCAGCAAGCGCAGTGACCACAGCTTTGATTTGGATAGCCGCGAGCTTAACCAGACACTTGGGGATGCTGTTTTTGAGGTCATTCCCAATGTTCAGGTCAAGATGAAAGCGCCAGATATTGAACTGCGCGTCGAGATCCGAGAAGAAGCAGCCTATATCTCTTATGAGACGATTCGTGGTGCTGGAGGCCTGCCAGTCGGCACTTCAGGAAAGGGTATGCTCATGCTGTCAGGGGGGATTGACTCACCGGTAGCAGGCTATCTAGCTCTCAAGCGGGGTGTAGATATTGAGGCAGTTCATTTTGCCAGTCCGCCTTACACCAGTCCAGGTGCTTTGAAAAAAGCTCAGGATTTGACACGGAAACTGACCAAGTTTGGCGGTAATATTAAGTTTATCGAAGTGCCTTTTACAGAGATTCAAGAGGAAATCAAAGCCAAGGCTCCAGAAGCCTATCTCATGACACTGACCCGTCGCTTTATGATGCGTATTACAGACCGGATTCGGGAGGAGCGGGGCGCTCAAGTCATTATCAACGGAGAAAGTCTTGGTCAGGTGGCAAGTCAAACGATTGAGAGTATGCAGGCTATCAACGCTGTGACCAATACACCGGTTATCCGTCCAGTCGTGACGATGGATAAACTAGAAATCATTGAGATTGCTGAAAAAATCGATACTTTCCAAATCTCTATCCAGCCTTTTGAAGATTGCTGTACTATTTTTGCGCCGGACCGGCCTAAAACCAATCCGAAAATCAAGAATGCCGAGAAGTACGAAGCTTACCTAGATGTTGAAGGTTTGGTTGAGCGCGCAGTCGCAGGTATCATGATTACAGAAATCACACCACAAGCTGAGGCGGATGAAGTGGATGAGTTGATTGAGGGATTATTGTAGAATATTCTAGCTGTCTCCAGGCAGCTTTTTATAATTTTCATAAATAATCAATTTCATGTCTCTTTCTCACAATTAGATTGACCAATCACTTAAGGTTTATAAAACATATGGTAGACTGGTTTTATGACGGATAGAATAAGACTAGCTGTTTTTTGTATGGAAATGAAAATTAGGAAAAGACGAACATTTCAGTCCTAACAAGCGAGTTGCTAAAAAGTCCTTGTAATATTGAAAGCCTATGTAGCGGAATATCCAGATGCTTTTCTTAGAGAAATCGGGGAGCATTTCTATTTTAGTACATTTTATGTTTGGACTGCTTTAAAACAAACTAGTCTCACTTCAAGAAAACTTTTACAAACGTAAATTTTATGCTAGAATTATCCATTTTGACTTGTATTTTCTCTAGAAATTAGTTATAATAATTAAGTTACCACCCTTAGTGTAATGGATATCACGCAAGATTCCGGTTCTTGAGATGGGAGTTCGATTCTCTCAGGGTGGATAGATTATTTTACGCAAGGCTCCAGTTGATTGGAGCCTTTTTTGGAGGTCAGTATGCCGGTTAAACTAATTGCCCATAGTTTGATTCGCAAAAACGGAACATTTCTTTTGATTAAACGAAGCAAGATTAAAAGGGGGAGGCCGAATGTTTTTCCGAATTATTGGGATATTCCTGGTGGAGGGGTAAAAAACGGAGAGCTATCTAGAGATGGAGCTATTCGCGAAGCCTTGGAAGAAGTGAATCAGCAGATTGCAATTTTGAAGGTGATTCATGAAGATAGCCATTATGATGAGGAGAAGGAGACGGTCTACACACGAATCGTGTATGAGTCTGAAATCATGGACGAGAGAGAAATTATCCTAGATCCAGAAGAACATGTAGATTATCGCTGGATAACTTCACTTTCTGAAATAGAGGGACAGTTAGGAGTCCCTTATTTGCAATCTATTTTTGAAGAATATAAAATTCAAGACACCAAAAAACAGCTTTCCTAGTTAAAGGAGAGCTGTTTTTAGGATTAGTTTTTAGATGCT
Source organism: Streptococcus sp. Marseille-P7376 (assembly GCF_902460385.1). Classification (NCBI taxonomy): domain Bacteria; kingdom Bacillati; phylum Bacillota; class Bacilli; order Lactobacillales; family Streptococcaceae; genus Streptococcus; species Streptococcus sp. Marseille-P7376. The sequence goes on along the minus strand of NZ_CABPTS010000014.1, from coordinate 44,649 downwards.
GCTTGGAATTCTGGATTCTTCCATGCTTCGTCAATGATTGCTTGCAATTCTTTAGCAGATGCTTGCATTTTTTGAGTTTCTGCATCGTTCAATGGGATGTTTACTGGACGTACGATACCATGGGCACCAACGATAGCTGGTTGACCGATAAAGACATTATCAACCCCATATTGGCCTTCTTGGAAGACAGAAAGTGGAAGAACTGCATTTTCATCGTCAAGGATAGCTCGAGTGATACGAGCAAGGGCTACAGCAATACCATAGTAAGTTGCACCTTTTTTGTTGATGATAGAGTATGCAGCATCACGAACGGAGATGAAAAGTTCTACAAGGTCAGCTTCGTTCAAATGACGATTTGCCTGCAACCATTGTTCCAATTTAACACCGGCAACGTTAGCGTGTGACCATACAGCGAACTCAGAGTCACCATGCTCACCCATGATGTAGGCATGGACTGAACGTGCATCAACACCGATTTTAGCAGCCAAAGCTTGACGGAAACGAGCTGAGTCAAGTGAAGTACCTGAACCGATGACACGTTCTTTAGGGAAACCTGAGAATTTCCATGTAGAGTATGTCAAGACGTCAACTGGGTTAGCTGCCACAAGAAAGATACCATCGAAACCTGAAGCAACAACTTGTTCAACGATTGATTTGTTGATGGCAAGGTTCTTACCTACAAGGTCAAGACGTGTTTCACCTGGTTTTTGAGGGGCACCTGCAGTGATGACTACAAGATCAGCATCCGCACAGTCTTCGTATTTAGCTGCATAGATTTTTTTAGGTGAAGTAAAAGCAAGCGCGTGGCTAAGGTCTTCTGCGTCACCAACAGCTTTGTCAAACAATTGAGGGATTTCGATAATACCCAATTCTTGAGCGATACCTTGGTTAACGAGAGCAAATGCGTAAGATGAACCTACGGCACCGTCACCAACAAGGATGACTTTTTTATGTTGTTTAGTAGCAGTCATTTCTAAACATCTCCTTATTTTTTTTAGGGATTTTCTCCCAGTACATTTACATTCTATCACTTTTGACACATTTTGTCACGAAGAATAATCAGGTTTAGCCCTTAATTGGTTGATGTAAACGTTTTTATCTTTGGTTTAAAATGCTGAAAATACGGGGAAAATGTGGTATAATGAGATAGTGATTTAATATTGAAATGAGGCATTTTTTAATGCAAGACAGAAACTTAGTAGATGTCAATTTGACCAGTGAAATGAAGACCAGTTTCATCGATTACGCAATGAGTGTTATCGTGGCTCGGGCACTTCCAGATGTTCGTGATGGTCTCAAGCCGGTTCATCGCCGGATTCTCTATGGCATGAATGAGCTGGGTGTTACGCCTGATAAGCCTCATAAGAAATCAGCTCGTATCACAGGGGATGTCATGGGTAAGTATCACCCGCATGGAGACTCCTCTATTTATGAAGCAATGGTGCGGATGGCTCAGTGGTGGAGCTATCGCTATATGCTGGTAGATGGCCATGGAAACTTCGGTTCTATGGATGGAGATGGAGCCGCTGCCCAGCGTTATACAGAAGCACGTATGAGCAAGATTGCTCTAGAGATGCTTCGTGATATTAATAAAAACACTGTTGATTATATTGACAACTATGATGCTAGCGAGAGAGAGCCTGTCGTTCTTCCTGCTCGCTTCCCTAACTTGCTTGTAAATGGTGCGACAGGGATTGCAGTTGGGATGGCGACCAATATCCCTCCGCATAATCTAGGCGAGTCTATTGATGCAGTTAAGCTGGTTATGGACAATCCAGAAGCAACAACTCGGGACATCATGGAAGTCCTGCCTGGCCCAGATTTTCCGACTGGAGCACTGGTTATGGGTAAATCCGGTATTCACCGTGCTTATGAAACAGGTAAGGGATCGATTGTTCTTCGTTCTCGCACTGAAATCGAAGAAATGAAAAATGGCCGTGAGCGGATTGTCGTAACCGAGTTTCCATACATGGTTAATAAGACGAAGGTTCATGAGCATATTGTTCGTCTAGTGCAGGAAAAACGCATTGACGGTATCACAGCTGTTCGCGATGAGTCCAACCGAGAAGGAGTGCGTTTTGTTATTGAGGTTCGTCGTGATGCTTCTGCTCATGTCATTCTAAATAACCTTTTCAAACTGACTCAGATGCAGACCAATTTCAGCTTCAATATGCTGGCTATTCAAAATGGTGTGCCGAAAATTCTCTCTCTGCGTGAGATTTTGTTGGCCTACATTGAGCACCAAAAAGAAGTGGTGACTCGCCGGACGGCTTTTGATAAAGAAAAGGCAGAAGCACGAGCTCATATCTTAGCTGGTTTGCTGATTGCGCTGGATCACATTGATGAAGTCATTCGCATTATCCGTAATAGCGAGACAGATGCAGAAGCACAGGCTGAATTGATGGCTAAGTTTGAGCTATCTGAGCGCCAGAGTCAGGCTATACTTGACATGCGTCTGCGTCGTCTGACCGGTTTGGAACGCGATAAAATTCAATCAGAATATGACGAATTGATTGCTTTGATTGCGGACTTGGCTGATATCTTGGCTAAGCCAGAGCGGGTCAGTGCTATTATCAAAGAAGAGTTAGACGAGGTCAAACGTAAATTTGCAGATGACCGTCGAACTGAGCTGATGGTGGGAGAAGTCCTTTCTCTTGAAGATGAAGATTTGATTGAGGAAGCGGACGTTTTGATTACTTTGTCTAATAAAGGCTATATCAAACGTCTGAATCAGGCTGAATTTACTGCTCAGAAACGTGGTGGCCGCGGTGTTCAAGGAACGGGTGTTAAAGACGATGACTTCGTCAAAGAGTTGGTTTCAACGAGCACCCACGACAGATTGCTCTTCTTCACCAATAAAGGTCGAGTCTATCGCCTCAAAGGATATGAAATCCCTGAGTACGGTCGGACAGCTAAGGGCTTGCCTGTGGTCAATCTCTTGAAGCTGGATGAAGGTGAGACGATCCAAACTATTATCAATGTCCAACAGGACCGCAGTGATGATTCCTACCTTTTCTTTACAACCCGTCTTGGTGTGGTTAAACGGACCAGCGTAACGGAATTTGCTAATATCCGTCAGAACGGTCTGAAGGCTCTGAACTTGAAGGATGAAGATGAACTCATCAACGTCTTTCTGACGGACGGTGCAGCAGATGTTATTATCGGTACCAAATTTGGTTACTCTGTTCGTTTCAATGAAACAGCTGTGCGGAATATGAGCCGTATTGCGACTGGTGTCCGCGGGGTTAATTTGCGAGATGGCGACCAGGTTGTTGGGGCGAGTGTAATTGCTGAGGGAGATGAAGTGCTTGTCATTACTGAAAAAGGGTATGGGAAGCGAACTCTTGCCAGCGAATATCCTACCAAGGGCCGTGGTGGTAAAGGGATTAAGACAGCTAATATCACGGATAAAAACGGACCGTTGGCGGGTCTGATGACCGTTACTGGTGAGGAAGATTTGATGATTATCACCAATACAGGTGTCATTATCCGGACCAGTGTTGCTAATATTTCTCAGACAGGCCGCGCGACGATGGGTGTTAAGGTTATGCGTCTGGACCAAAATGCACAGATTGTAACATTTACAACGGTTTCTCCAGACGAAAAAGATGAGATTGAAGAAAGTAAAGAAGATTAGAAGGAGAATGAAGTTGCCTAAAGAAAAAAAGAAATTCAGTATCAGGAATTTCATTATCAATATTATTTCCGCTCTTCTGATTCTTATCGCACTGGCCCTTATCTTTAATTCGTCTATTCGGAATATGATTATGGTTTGGCACACCAATCAATATCAGATCAGCAAGGTATCACAAAAATCAATCGAAAAGAATAAAAATGCCAAAACGAGTTTTGATTTCAAAGGGGTTGAATCTTTATCGACTGAAGCAGTTATCAATGCCCAATGGCAAGCGCAGCAATTGCCAGTCATTGGGGGGATTGCTATCCCAGAAATATCCATGAATTTACCAATTTTCAAAGGTTTAGACAATGTTGGTCTCTACTACGGAGCAGGCACCATGAAAGCAGAGCAACAGATGGGCGAAGGAAACTATGCTTTGGCTAGCCACCATGTTTTTGGTATCACTGGTGCCAGCGATATGCTCTTTTCACCGCTTGATCGCGCTAAAGAAGGAATGAAGATTTACATTACAGATAAAGAAAAAATCTATACTTATATCATTTCCAGTATCGAAAATGTCACCCCTGATCGTGTTGATGTAATTAATGATACAGAAGGACTAGCAGAAATTACCTTAGTCACATGCGAAGACGCAGCTGCAACCAGTCGGACTATTGTCAAAGGAAACCTCGAAAGTACGATTGATTATGACAAAGCGCCAAAAGATATTTTAGATGCTTTCAGTAAATCATATAATCAAATGCAGATATAATATAAAATGTTGAAACGAAGTAATCTAAGGTTGCTTCGTTTTTGATTATAATAGTTATAAAAATATTCAAAACAACTATGAGAAGGCTTCCAAATATTCTTCCTTCTTTATTAGATTGTGCTATACTTGTGTTAGTATGGTACTTTTTTAGTCAGGAAAGGAAATTATCATGAAAGTATATAAATCACTTTTAATATTTTTGATAGGATTCTTATATTTAGGAACTATCACAGCCTATAGCCGGTCCAAAACAGTAGAAAAAAAGTATGACTTCACATTAACAGCAGAAGATAAAAAGAAACTTCGTACAGAAGAAGAGCAAATTGCTTTGTATCTGGTAAATCATTATCAAGATGTGAAAAAAATAGAATTTGTAAATTTTCATAAAGGTGGTTTTGGGACGGGGGATTCTATATCTGTTAAGGTAAATTCAAATAATTATATAAAACCAATTACTTTAGGAGATCCAAGTGGCGCGTATATTATTAGCTATAATCCTGAGGAATTTCATCTGAATGAAAAGAATGTTCCAACTCAATTAAATAATCTAAAGAATATTAAGATTAAATATTATGAGGAGATAGAAGAATGACCTCCATTTCAGATAAAGATTATAATAAATTAGCAAAAGAGGCCTACAAACTTAATCCCAAAGAACAAACAGATTTAGATGATCAAAGAGTAATCGGAGATATTTTTAATATTAATGGTCGAAAATTCCGAGTCATTGATGCTATTGGGAACTCTGCTGAACCAACGGATAATAGTATGCAAGCTATGGCTGTTGCTCCTATTGATGATAAAGGGAACGTAGACTACAGTCAGGTAGTGGTTTCTTATGTTGGAACCAATTTTGGAGATAAAAAAGATGTTCTGAATGACCTTGAAAATCTAGGTATGGGTTTTACGAATAAAATGATAACAGGTCTCCCCTCGGTTTCAGGGATGGGAAAAGGCATTCTAGAAGGACATTTTAACGATAGTGTTAAAAAGGAATTTGTCGAAAACATTGTAGATGTTCAGTCAAAGACAGCAGTAGAGTTTGCTCGAAGAGTAGAAAAAAAGGTTCGTAAAGAAAATCCCAATGCCATTATAACAACGAATGGTCATTCTTTGGGAGAGTCTATGGCTCTTTATACTGCCTTAAAAATGGGATGGAATAATGTTGGCTTTAATGGTCCAGATATTCATAATATCCTTTCGGAAGAAGAAATAGCATATATGCAGGCGCATCCAGAGCAATTTCGTAACTTTAGAAATCCAAATGATATGTTTTTGGGGAACATTTTGGGGAATAAAACAGGCGTTGGCATTTATGTCAATATGACAGATGCTAGTTTTATTGATGAATCTTTACGAATTTTACAGGATGATAAACTTTCTTGGAAAGAAAAGGCAGATAAGATCTATAGTCTGGGGGATAAATATCACAGTTATAATACTTGGAGATTTAATAATAAAGGTCAGCTCATTGATGAAAATGGCAATGTTGTGACCAATACTGCAAAAGGAAATGCGAATACCCTCATCCTAGAAACAAAAACTAGAATGTTGCGGTATTATGGCATGAAAAGCTTACTCACAGAAAGCGGAGGTGGCTTAAATAGCAACGAACAAATTTTTTTAGACAGTGAGCAGGCTACCATTGGTGCAAATGCTCTTGTTAATGCTGCTCAGCAAGTTTTGGATCAGATTAAGATTGAGAAACAAAGAGGAGTAGAAGAAGTAGAGTCTCTATTTGAAACGACCAAGTCTCCGTTTATGGTCAGTAGCCTCAGTCCTGATGAGATTAGGTCGGCTTTTGAAGCTGGTGGTGTCACGTATACTAGTGTGGTTGAAAATGTAGAAAGCTCTCTACAAAATAAGCTCAACAAAGCGAGCCAAATATTAGATGAAATGACTAAATTGAAAGATAAAATTGCAGCTGGTATAAACAAAAAACTTGAAGAGGATATATCTTTGGCAGGGGAATTCAATCAATGGAGAAATTTGAATTAGCACAACGTGAAGTCGAAAAGAAAACTAAAGAATTAGAAGAATTGGAAGAGCGGCATCGAGAAAAGTTGCAAGAATTTGAGGAAAGAAATGATTATTTTCAAACTGCACGTCGTGCCATACAAAATATTCTTGATGAAAAGTACGAAGAAACATTGCATTATTTGAGAACTACGGATGCTGATCAGGATTTTTATGGGATTCTTAATAGAGAGATGGAATCTTATCAAATGTTATCGGAAGATGCCTTGATGAGGACGCAAAAAAATTAGAACTAGAATTTTTAAAAGAGAATGATGATTTCCGACGAGAAAGGAGATATCTAGACGATGAGTTAGAGGCGGCTTATCTGCGTAGGAGAATAGCTGCAGATGACAATAATTAAACTAGAGAGTAAAAGAAAGTGATGATGAAATGACAACAACATTAACTGAGGATATTACAGGTGTACTTGCTGTAGGAAGCTACGATGATTTAGGAACTCGCCTATTTGCTATTCAAAAACAGATTGAAAAATCTCTGATAACAAATATCTATGCTCCATATGCCCTTAGTAAACGAGATGCGATTAAGTCCAAATCTAAGAGAGCAATTAGTAGAATTGCAAAGGAGGGAAAGTCGGTGATTAATGGAATTAATGATACCTTAGATAGTGCCATTAAGGGACAATGGTCAAAATCCGTTAGAGAGGCTGTTACAACAGCAAGCGATAAATATGATAACATTTAGCAATTAAGAATAAAATAGCCTAAATAAATGAACTCCTCCCAATCGATAGATTTTGTGTCTAACTTTTTGGATGTAATTCATTTATTTGGGTTCTTTTTTCATTAAATCTCGAATAAGTAAATAAGGAGGTTTCTATGTATCGTATTTCATTTCAGGATGACATTAGCATCATGCCGCGTGAACGGCTGATAAGAGAAGGGGCGGATAAACTCAGTAATCAGGAATTGCTATCTATATTTTTACGAACAGGCAGCAAAAAAGAAACTGTCTTTCAAGTTTCTCAAAGGATTTTATCATCTATTTCTAGTTTGAATGATTTAAAGTATATGACTTTGCAAGAATTGCAGACTATTTCAGGGATTGGCCCTGTGAAAGCAGTTGAGCTTCAGGCCATTATTGAGCTAGGGTGCCGCATCAATAAAGCAGAAGTGATGCAGAGGGAGCAAATTATTGGAAGTCAAAAACTGGCTCGAAAAATGCAGGTCGAATTAGGGGATAAAAAGCAGGAATGTTTGGTTGCTATTTATCTTAATAGTCAAAATCAGATTATCCATCAGCAGACAATCTTTATGGGAACGGTGACCAGAAGTATCGCTGAGCCGCGTGAGATTCTACATTATGCTCTCAAACATTTGGCGACATCAATTATCCTTGTGCACAATCATCCTTCGGGAATGACTCTGCCTAGTAGGAATGACGATGAGGTCACCAAACACATGAAGGAGGCATGCGAACTGATGGGCTTGGTTTTATTAGATCATTTAATTGTCTCAAAAAATAATTATTATAGCTACCGTGAAGAAACTGATTTGATCTAAAGTTTATTAACTGCATCATCAAATATAGTCAAATTGTTCCAAACAGAGATTCGGGGAGCTATGTTTGGAACACTGGAAAAATAGCCACCCATCAATTGAGGTTCAATGATATCAATCCCTTTGGCACGTAAACTATAGGAGATGACTTCGCACTGAGAGAAACGAAGCTAAGCACAGAAGCAGGATAAAATTATTTGAAAAACTTGCACATTGGAAGTCACTCTTTTGTTTCCTGTTATTCCAATAAATGGTCTACTTGTAAAATAATCTATGTTACTCTAGCATTAGCATCAACTTTTTTTCTTTTTCATGAAATAAAGGAGAGTTTGTAATTCGCTTGTTAAATCAACGTATTGAACAACAACTTCCTTTGGAAGAGTGAGATGAACAGGTGAAAAACAGAGAATTCCCTTAATTCCTGCTTTGACTAATACAGAAGCAACTTCTTGGGCTTTGAGACTCGGTACAGTTAGGATAGCTGTTTGTACATCTCCTGACTGTACTTTTTCTTTAATTTCTGAAATGCCGTAAATTGGCACACCATCGCTGGTGGTTGTACCGACATCAGGATGATCATCTGTATCGAAGGCTATGACGATTTTCATTTTATTTCGTTCATGAAAACGATAGTGGAGAAGTGCTTTTCCCATATTTCCGACCCCGACAATCATAACGTTGGTGATAGAGGTGTCATTTAAGAGATCGGCAAAAAAATTCATCAGCTTTTTGACATCATAGCCAAAACCTCTGCGACCTAATTCACCAAAATAAGAAAAATCTCGTCGAACGGTGGCAGCGTCTATACCGATAGCTTCTGCGATTTGTTTTGAATTGGCCTTTTCAATATTTTCCGAATTAAATCGTTTAAAAATCCGATAGTAAAGCGAGAGCCGCTTAGCTGTAGCACGGGGAATAGGATTACTTTTTTCAGTTGTCACAAAATCACGACCTTTCTATCTCTATTCTATAGAAAGTTTGTGAAAAATGCAACTAATTTGATAGGTAAAACATTAAGCTAACTTATGAGGAAATTAAACGGAATAGAAAAAAGCAAAATTGCGAGAATTTTGCTTATTGGGGCGTTTTTTCAAAAATTTGTCTTTCAACTAAGCTATCCATCAGGAAATAAAACTTTTGCTGAATAATGTGATGGTCTTCAGATTTGAAAATATTAACCAATCTTAAACCAGATTTGTCTGTAATGTTGATTTTGAATCCAGTTAAATCTTTGTTTACGATGATTTTGAGCAGGAAGCCATTACCGCTGTTAGGAACAGCTTCAAGTAAGCGAGAAAGCTCATAATTACCGACCTTTGTTTCAGCAAATGTATTGTCGCGTAGCGTAAATTTCTTAACATTGGGATGAAGCGAGTAGTTGAAGTCGCAGTTTGGTAGACTAACAGATGTTTGAAAAGCCATCTTATCCTCCTAGTATTTCTTTCAGTTTTTTGCTAAAATCTTTAATTTCTTCGATGGTGGTCTGGTCTGAGACACTGATTCGGATGGATTCATTTAAGCGTTCAGAGTCTTGTCCATAAATGGCTTGCAAAACATGACTAGGCTGAACAGCCCCAGCCATACAAGCAGAGCCAGTTGAGATTGAAAATCCATTTAAATCCATTTGGAGTAAAAGGAGATCATTCTTGTGATTTGGAAATCCGATATTGATAACATAAGGCAGGCTGGGCTGACTTTCGTTTAGGTAAAAATCTATATCTGATAAGTCGTCCAACAAAGTATCTTTTAACAGCTGGGCATGTTCAAGGTTTTCCGCTAAATGATTAAAACTTTCAGAAAGTGCAGTTGCCATTCCGATGATGGAGACAAGATTTTCTGTGCCTGCCCGATGTTTGGTTTCCTGATCACCGCCGTGCATAAAATTATCAAAATCCATCTTGTCAGCATAGAGAAAGCCGACACCCTTTGGTCCATGGAATTTGTGGGCTGATGCACTCAGAAAATTGATTCCCCATTCTTCTGGATAGACGGGGAGCTTACCAATGGCTTGAACAGCATCGACGTGAAAAGCAGCAGGATGATCCTTAAGCATTTCTCCAATTTCTTGAATTGGCAAGATATATCCTGTTTCATTGTTGACAGCCATGACAGAGACAAGGATGGTGTCAGGTCTGAGAGCACTTTTTATATCTTCAATTCGGATTTGGCCATCCACCGGCTGAACAATCGTTGCTTCAAATCCAAAGCGCTCAACCAGATATTCAACCGGTTCTAAAACGGCATGGTGTTCAATAGCAGTGGTGACAATATGTTTGCCTTGAGCCTGATGATGCAGAGCATAGCCTTTAATAGCGGTATTATTACTCTCGGTTCCTCCTGAGGTAAAGAGAATATTTTTGCTCTGAGTATGCAGAACTTTAGCAATATCTTCGCGGGCTTGTCTGAGAAGTTTATTGGCTTCCCGACCGTGGCTGTGCGTACTGGAAGGATTACCAAAGATCGCCATTGCCTTAGTCATGGACTCAATCGCAGCAGGCGACAAGGCAGTCGTAGCAGCATTATCTAAATAAATCACAAGGTTTTTCCCCTACTTTTTTTGATAAGCAAACAACGGGCTGACTGGCTTTCTTTCCTGAATCAGTACGATAGCATCACCAATCAATTCGCTTGCTGTGATATATTTTGTATTTTCAGGAATTCTTTCTTTTGTGTCAACGGAATCGGTAACAAGTATTTCCTTGATTGGAGCATTGTCCAGCAATTCAGCAGCTCCTTTAACAAAAAGTCCATGGCTGGCTACAGCATAGATTTCGATAGCGCCTTCACGATTCAAAATTTTAGCAGCTTCTGAGAAAGTTCGACCAGTATTCAAAATATCATCGATTAAAATAGCTTTTTTGCCTTCAACATCACCGATGATATAACCTTCAGAACGACCTGCTTCATCCTCTCCATAGTCAATGATGGCGATTGGAGCGTCTAGGTATTCCGCCAGGCTGCGGGCACGTTTTACACCTGAGTTTTTAGGGCTGACAACAACCACATTTTCACCAGTCAATCCCATACTGCAGTAGCGGTCGGCAAAGAGCGGAATGGTAATAAGGTTATCAACTGGAATATCGAAGAAACCTTGGACTTGAACTGCGTGAAGATCCAGAGAAACAACCCTGTCTACGCCTGCACCAACCAGCATATTTGCTACAAGCTTAGCAGTAATCGGTTCTCGTGGGGCAGCTGTTCTGTCTTGACGCGCATAACCGAAGTAGGGCATGACGACATTAACAGTATTGGCGCTGGCACGTTTACAAGCGTCCACCATAATCAATAATTCCATCAAGTGATTGTTCACCGGAAAGCTGGTAGATTGAATGATGTAGATATCATAGCCACGCACGCTCTCCTCAATATTAATCTGAATTTCACCGTCTGAGAAATGCTGTGATGATAGCTTACCTAAAGGTTTTCCTACTGCTTTAGCAATCTTTTCAGCGATTGCGTGGTTTGAATTGAGGGAAAAAAGCTTCATATTTTTTTTGTCTGACATTAGATTGACCGTCCTCTTTTTGACTCTTTTGATTTACAACTCTTATTCTACCAAAAAAATAGGATTATTTCAGCTATTTGACAAGTTTTCGGCAAATCTTGCGATTTTGCTTTTTCCTGTTTTGTATTCAATTTGCTTCTCTTGTAAAAAATCTGCAAATTTCTGTCTACCAGCAACAAAATCCTTGACTTCGACTTCTAATTCGAAGTCATTTTTATCAAAATAATAGTTCTCATCTAGGGCGAAAAGACCAATTTCATGCTGTTTTTCATAACGGATGGTTTTGAGCGAGCCCAAGATTCTCAATTTATCAATAGGAATCTGCTGCTTCCGAAGTAATTCTAAAATTTTCCCATCTGGGAAAAGATTTTCTTGTAAAACTTTTTGCGTCTCTTGCTTAGTCAATAGTTGATTGTATTCCAGATTTCCGATTTCTTGAGGAATCTTTAAAGTAAATTCGGTAGCAGAAGGAGTGGTTCTGATTCGCAATGCTATGCGTGCATCACGAAGTGCAAAATCGGCAGAATCAATGTAATAATTGATTTGGGTAACAGGTTCGATATATTTGAAAAACGGGAGTAATTTTTTATGCTCGTCTTCGGTCAGCATGGTTTTAAATTCAATCTCTAAATAATCCATTTTCAGTCCCTTTTCGTTTTTTTTTGAAAGCGATTTATGATATAATTACTATTGTGTTTATTTTATACAAAAAATGATAATATGACAAGGTATGTATATGACATTAGATTGGGAAAATTTTCTGGATCCCTATATTCAGGCTGTTGGAGAATTGAAAATCAAGCTTCGAGGTATTCGTAAGCAATACCGCAAACAGCAGCGCCATTCTCCGATTGAATTTGTAACTGGTCGGGTAAAGCATGTTGAAAGCATCAAGGAAAAAATGACTGCTCGCGGGATTCGGGAGGAAAACCTAGCCCAGGAGATGCAGGATATAGCTGGGTTGCGCATCATGGTTCAATTTGTTGATGATGTGAATGAAGTCTTAAATGTTCTGCGAATGCGGACAGATATGCGGATTATCCAAGAGAGAGATTATATCACCCATAAAAAATCCAGTGGCTATCGCAGCTATCATGTCATTATTGAATATCCGGTAGATACGATTAGTGGGAACAAGGTTATTCTAGCAGAAATTCAGATTCGTACCCTGTCCATGAACTTTTGGGCAACGATTGAGCACTCTTTAAACTATAAGTACAAGGGAGAATTTCCAGAGGAAATAAAGAAACGATTGGAGATAACGGCCAATCTAGCTTACCAGCTTGATGAAGAGATGGGAGCCATTCGTGATGCCATTCAAGAAGCGCAAGCTCTTTTTGACCCTCTGCACCGCAAACTAAATGACGGTGTTGGAAATAGTGACGATACAGATGAAGAATACAGGTAAAAAAATAGCACTTATCCGCAATCGCAAAAGACAGAGTGAGGAAGTTTTCCAAACTCTGATGCAAAAGTTGAGAAAGGCAGGTTTTATCCTGACACCGAAAAATCCGGATATCGTGATTTCTGTCGGCGGAGATGGGATGCTGCTATCAGCTTTTCATAAATATGAAGATCAACTGGATAAGGTCCGCTTCGTCGGTGTTCATACAGGACATCTGGGTTTCTATACTGATTATCGAGATTTTGAACTGGATAAATTAGTGGAAAATCTGAAATTGGACACAGGAGCAAAGGTTTCTTATCCGATTTTAAATGTCAAGCTTACTTTTGAAAATGGTGAAACTCGGACGATTCGCGCACTCAATGAAGTAACGATTAAACGCTCCGACAGAACCATGGTAGTTGATGTGATTATTAATAATGTTCATTTTGAGCGTTTCAGAGGAGATGGGATTTCTGTCTCAACGCCGACTGGAAGCACAGCTTATAATAAATCTTTGGGAGGAGCAGTCCTGCACCCGACGATTGAAGCCTTGCAAGTAACAGAGATTGCCAGTCTTAATAATCGAGTTTACCGCACCTTGGGCTCTTCGGTCATCGTTCCTAAAAAGGATAAGATTGAGCTGGTGCCGACGCGCAATGATTACTATACTGTAGCGGTTGACAACCAGACATTTTCTTGTAACAATATCGTCCGGATTGAATACCAGATTGATAATCATAAGATCAACTTTGTCGCCTCACCTAGTCACACCAGTTTCTGGAATCGTGTAAGAGACTCCTTTATCGGGGAGTGTCAGGAATGAGATTTGAATTTATTGCTGATGAGCATGTCAAAGTTAAAACATTTTTGAAAAAGCAAGAAATTTCCAAAAGCCTTCTGGCTAAGGTGAAGTTCGCAGGTGGTAATATCTTTGTCAATGATCAGCCTCAAAACGCTATCTATTTACTAGATATTGGCGATAAGGTGACGGTAGATATTCCGTCTGAAAAAGGCTTTGAAACTCTAGAAGCCGTAAATCGCGATTTATCCATCATTTATGAAGATGAGCATTTTCTAGTTTTGGATAAGCCTGCTGGGCTAGCCAGTATTCCCAGTGTCAATCATTCCAATACGATGGCAAACTTTGTCAAAGCTTACTATATTCAGCAACATTACGAAAATCAGCAGGTTCACATCGTGACACGGCTGGATCGTGATACTAGTGGTCTCATGCTCTTTGCGAAACATGGCTATGCACATGCAAGACTAGATAAGCAACCGCAGAAAAAAATGATTGAAAAGCGTTATTATGCGCTGGTCAAAGGAAGCGGTAAGCTTGAACCAGAAGGAGATATTATTGCGCCGATTGGTCGCGACCCTGATAGCATCATCACCAGATGTGTGACAAAGGATGGCAAATATGCTCATACCAGCTACAAAGTTGTAGAGCAGTTTGGTGATATCTATTTGGTTGATATTTGTCTGCATACTGGACGAACCCATCAGATTCGTGTGCACTTCGCTCATCTTGGCTTTCCGTTGTTAGGGGATGATCTCTATGGTGGAACTTTGGAAGCGGGGATTACTCGGCAAGCCTTGCATTGTCATTTACTAAACTTTTATAATCCATTTTCCGGACAACAGATCGGTCGCTCCAGTCCTTTGCCAGAAGATTTTAAACAGGTTATTCAGAATTTTAAAAATTAAGAAGAAAAAGGAGTTTTAATAAATAATGAAAATTTTTGAGTCTATTCGTGAAGCATTAAAAAACAAGGAAGTGAGAATTGTCTTACCAGAAGGGGAAGAACCTCGTATTCTGCAGGCAACAAAACGGATTGTGAAAGAAACGAGCATTACACCAGTCCTTTTGGGAAATCCTGATAAAATTAGCATTTATCTTGAAATCGAAGGAATTACGGAAGGCTATGAAGTTATCGATCCGTCAAACTGCTCTTGTTTTGAAGAAATGGTTGCTGCTTTGGTGGAACGCCGTAAAGGCAAGATGACAACTGAAGAAGCTAGAAAAGTGCTGACGGAAGATGTCAATTATTTTGGTGTTATGCTGGTCTATCTTGGAAAAGTACATGGAATGGTTTCAGGTGCTGTCCATTCTACGGCTGCAACTGTCCGTCCAGCTCTTCAAATTATAAAAACTCTTCCGTGGGTTTCTCGTACATCTGGTGCTTTTTTGATGGTGCGTGGTGATGAGCGCTATGTCTTCAGTGACTGTGCTATCAATATTGATCCAGATGCTAGTATTCTAGCTGAAATCGCAGTTAACTCAGCGCTGACGGCTCAGATATTTGGCATTGATCCTAAGGTAGCTATGCTTAGCTATTCTACCAAAGGATCTGGTTTCGGGGAAAAAGTGGACAAGGTGGTTGAAGCTACGAAATTGGCCCGAGAAATGCGTCCTGATTTAGTTATTGATGGTGAGTTACAATTTGACGCAGCTTTTGTGCCGGAAACTGCTGATCTGAAAGCTCCAGGAAGCCCCGTAGCTGGTCAAGCAACCGTTTTTGTCTTTCCAAATATTGAAGCTGGGAATATTAGCTACAAGATGGCAGAGCGTCTGGGTGGCTTCTCTGCGGTCGGACCGATTCTTCAAGGTCTCAATCATCCAGTGAACGATCTTTCTCGTGGCTGTAATTCAGATGATGTTTACAAATTGACTTTGATCACTGCTAGCCAAGCGGTAGGTCACTATTAAGAAAAAGATTCTGGGAAAAATATGCTGCTTCAAAGTTTGTAATCTAACAAACTAATGATTCAGTGCTGATGGTGCTCTTCCGTCGCTTTTCAATCTTGGAAAAGCATCAAAAAGAGGAAAACAAATTTTCTACATTTCTAACCTCAAACAGTTTGAAAGACTGTTTGACTCTTGTGGGGTGGAACGACGAACTGAATTAAAAAAGTTTAGTTCTGTTCCACTCCTTTTTTCAATTTCTTATGCTATACTAGATGATATGTTAGACTTGAAAAAATACGGAATTGAGATGTGGGAGGAAGACAAGATTGTTTCCTTCCGCCATAAATTATTAGCTTGGTATGATGAGCATAAGCGTGATTTGCCTTGGCGACGGACAAGCAACCCATATCGTATCTGGGTTTCTGAGATTATGCTGCAGCAGACTCGGGTAGATACAGTCATCCCTTACTACAAGCGGTTTCTTAAGTGCTTTCCAACAGTAGCTGATCTGGCTCAGGCTCCGGAAGACAGACTTCTGAAAGCATGGGAGGGACTGGGCTATTATTCCCGGGTCCGCAATATGCAGGTGGCCGCCCAGCAGATTATGTCTGATTTTGGTGGGACTTTTCCAGCTAACTATGAGGAAATCAGCAGTCTCAAAGGAATCGGGCCTTATACAGCGGGAGCGATTGCCAGCATCGCTTTTGGTTTGCCTGAGCCCGCAGTTGATGGCAATGTCATGAGGGTGCTGAGCCGATTGTTTGAAGTAGACTTAGATATTGGTCAACCTAGCAATCGTAAGGTTTTTCAGGCGATGATGGAAATATTGATTGAACCAGACAGGCCTGGAGATTTTAATCAAGCTCTGATGGATCTGGGGTCAGATATCGAATCTCCTGTTAATCCTCATCCAGAAGACAGTCCAGTTAAAGAATTCAGCGCAGCTTATTTGCACGGAACTATGGACAAATATCCCATTAAGGCACCTAAAAAGAAGCCGATTCCAGTTTATCTGCAGGGCTTGATTATCGAAAATGAACAGGGACAATTCTTGCTTGAAAAGAATGAGGCGGCTGGTTTGCTATCTGGTTTTTGGCATTTTCCCTTGATTGAAGTCGAGGAATTTCAAACGGAAGATCAGCTGTCACTTTTTGAGGTTGCTGAAAATCAGCCTAGTCTGGGTTTATCACCCCAGGAAAGTTTTGAACAAGATTATGATTTGACTGTCGATTGGCAGCAGCAGTCGTTTCCAAAAGTGCAACATGTGTTTAGCCATCGCAAGTGGCATATCCAGCTGGCTTATGGCCGGGTCAAAGAAAGCCAATATGCAGCAGATGGGGAGTTCTTATGGCTTCATCCAGAAGATTTTGTCAATTACCCCTTTGCCAAACCTCAGCAGAAGATGTGGCAAGCATTTGAGCAGAGACAAACACGAAGTTAAAAAACTGAGAACCACTTGGTCTCAGTTTTTTTGAGCATTTTATAGGTTGCCGAAAGCCTTAATCTCCTCAGCTGTCATGGATGAATCACAGCGCACAGTGACTTGACCGCCTTCAGTGTGGAGAAATCCTGGTACGGTCGGAATGCTATATTCAGAGCGGAAGGCTTGCAGTTTATCCAACTCACCGCTTTCTTCACTGTTGATGAAGAAAATATGCGCCTTAGTATCAGCGACAACGCTAGCAAGAGTAGTAGCGAATTTACGGCAGTAAGGGCAAGTTTTACGACCGACGAAGAAGGTGGCTGTTTCTTTGTCAGCAATCGCCTGACGGGCTCGGTCTACAGTTGTAAGTTCTAAATCTTTAATGTTTTGAGCAAATTGTTGCATAAAAATCCTCATTTCTTTTGATAGAATTAGTATGCCATAAAATACAAAAAAATGCTTGATTTGGAAATGAAAAACCAGAGAAAGGAAAATCCGGTCTCTGGTTAATTTAGTTATCGCATAGTCTTATTTGATAAACTCATTGATTTCTGCTTCGATAGCCGCAATTTTGGCATGAGCATCTTCATTTGAATCACCGACAACAGCGATGTAGAACTTGATTTTTGGTTCTGTTCCAGATGGGCGGACAGCAATCCATGAGCCATCAGCCAAGGTGTATTTAAGCACATCACTTGGTGGAGTTGTCAAAGCTGTAACGCTACCATCTGCGGCGGTAGAAGTCTGAGCCTTGAAGTCTTCTGTGACAGAAATGGCAGTAGCATTGAAGTCTTTTGGACCATTGTCACGGAATTTGCCCATGATAGCTTTGATTTGCTCAGCACCGTCAACACCAGACAGGGTCACAGAGATAGTCTTTTCAGCAAAGTAACCATACTCTTTGTAAATTTCTTCGATACCGTCAGCCAGAGTCAAGCCGCGAGAACGATAATAGGCAGCCAATTCTGCAACAACTAATACCGCTTGGATCGCATCTTTGTCACGTACAAATGGTTTAATCAAGTAGCCAAAGCTTTCTTCAAAGCCCATCATGTAAGTGTGATTGTGTTTTTCTTCAAATTCTTGAATCTTTTCGGCGATAAATTTGAAACCAGTTAAGACATTGAACATGGTTGCGCCGTAGCTTTCAGCAATCTTGGTTACAAGATCGGTAGAGACAATGGATTTGCAAAGTGCTGCATTTGCAGGAAGTGTTCCAGCTGTCTTGTGAGCTTCCAAGATGTACTTAGCCATAATTGCACCAATTTGATTTCCTGAAAGATTGCGATAGCTACCATCTTTTTGGAGAACTTCAACACCAACACGGTCAGCATCTGGGTCTGTTGCGACAAGGACGTCCGCACCAACTTTGTGTCCCAATTCTTCAGCGAGAGAGAAAGCCGCCTGGTTTTCTGGGTTTGGTGATTTGACAGTAGAAAAGTCTGGATCTGGCACACATTGAGCTTCAACAACCTGAACAGAATCAAAACCAGCTTGGGCAAACGCTCGACGTGCTAACATTTCACCTGTACCGTGAAGCGGAGTGTAGACGATTTTCATGTCTTTTCCATATTCATCAATCAATTGTTGATTGATATTCACGTCTTTTACTTCTTTAAGGTATTCAGTATCAACGTTTTCACCGATGATTTCAATCAATCCAGATGCTTTTTCGGCTTCAACATCAGCTACTTCAATAGTAAATGGATTTTCAATGGCACGAATATAAGTTGTTAGAGCATCAGCATCATGAGGCGGCATTTGACCACCATCTTCGCCATAAACTTTATAGCCATTAAACGGAGCAGGGTTATGGCTGGCTGTAATCATAATACCAGCAAAGGTCCCCAAATGGCGCACTGCAAATGAAAGCTCTGGTGTTGGGCGTAGGCTTTCAAAGACATAGGACTTGATGCCGTGTTTGGCCAAAACAGCAGCGGATTCAAAAGCGAACTCTGGTGAGAAATGACGGGAATCGTAGGCGATGGCTACACCGCGTTTCTTAAACTCTTCACCTTTTTCTTCAATCAAGCGAGCCAATCCTTCAGTTGCTTGACGAACAACATAAATATTAATCCGATTTGTACCAGCTCCAATCAGGCCACGCATCCCAGCAGTACCAAACTCAAGGTTTGTATAACATGCATCTTCCTTGGTTTTTTCGTCCATGCCTTCTAAATCTTCCCGAAGATAGTCAGGAAGTTCAGCGAAATCAAGCCATTTTTGGAAGTTATCTTGATAAGTCATAGGTGGAGTCTCCTTTATATTTAAGATAGAAAATCAACTTGCGACTTTTCTCAGATTTGAGATAGAGCACAGGGATTTTCTGATTAATTTAATCGCTTTCATTATAACATATTTTCATAGTTTTTGAAAGTGTCGACCTAAAAAATCCTGAAATACTTTTGAAAAATGAATAGTAGCGCAAAAGAAAAATAACCACACTGGGTGATTATTTTTTGAACTTTTCAAGTGCGGGCACAATAGCGACGGTAAGAATGGCAGAAATGACCATTTCAGAAATAGAATTGGCTGATAGAACAAGTGCGAGCATCGCTTGAATATCTCCATTGTAAACAGCTGAAAATAGGATGAAAATTCCACCAAGAACAAAGACGGTGTTGGTCATAGAGCCTACTGCACCAGCAAGCACTAACCCCGGCTTGTTTTTCATCCATTTATAGACGAAGTAGGGGGTAATCCCAATCAGAATTCGTGGCACCATAGCAATCATTAAGGAATTAAGATTCCCATTTGGTACAAAAGGGCTGAAAAGATAACTAGTCGGCAGAAGAACCAGAGTATTAGTCACGACACTGATCAATCCCATCAAGGTTCCTAGTATAGCTCCGATGCGCGGTCCGTAGATGATGCTGGCGATAATGACCGGAATGTGGATAATGGTCGGCTTAATCGGAACTGGCAGCAGATTGAAAATGACGGAACTCAGCAAATGGAGTACCAGCATAATGGCAAAAAAGATGGCAATTTGGGCAACACTAGATTGTTTTCTCATTTATAATTTCCTTTACTTTTTCTATAATCGTATTTATATCGGCCAGAGCACCTGTCCCGTGGTCCCCACAAGCTAGAACAGCTTCACGTGGTTCAATTATTTCCCAGCCAAATTGTTTCAATCTTTCCAGATTGTGTTGGGTCAAGGGATTTTCGTACATTTTGGTATTCATAGCCGGGGCGATGACTTTTTTGACATGAGAGGGTAGAGCAAGAGCAGTAGCGGTTACCATGTTGTCCGCTAGGCCATTGGCCAGTTTGGCGATGGTATTGGCTGTAGCAGGAGCGACTAAGAAGAGATTCGTCTTCTTGGCAATTTCAATATGGTTCACCTTGTCTGGCCAAGGTTCTTCCATAATGTCAAGGGTGACAGGATTTTTTGATAGTACCTGCAGGGTCAGTGGGGTGATGAAGTGACTGGCAGCTTCCGTCATGAGAATAGACACGGTATAGCCCAACTTCCCAAGCTGACTAGTAATATCCGCAGCTTTATAGGCAGAAATGCTACCTGTGACTGCGAGGGTGATCTGAATCATAGTCTGCCTCCTTTCTGGATATGGTCTAGCAGCTTTTCAGCAATATCTTCCTTGGAAAAAGCTTCTGTGACAGTGTTTTGCCCTACGAGATGGGCATGGTGAAGACCGCTTGAAATTTCAGTCAAATCATTGGCGACAATCAGTTCAGCCTGATTTTTTATTAGGCTGGATCTTGCAGTAGTAAGCAGTTCTTCTTGCGAAACATCCACCAATAGTTTAAAGCCAATTAATCGAATGTTAGGATTCCATTCTTTGACTTTGCTAATGATTTTGGGATTTTTCTTGAGAAAAAGCACCTGATAGTCATCAGCGGAAGAAATCTTGCTTTGAGAGTTGCTTTTATCCAGAAATTCTGTCATATCTAAACTAGCAAGAACCTCTTCAAATCCTGCCATATAAATTGGCTTGTAGTCTGAAACAGCCATGGAGTGAATGAGTACATCATGGGCTGGCACCAGCTCCCTCATAGCCAATAGCAACTGGTTGGTATTTTCGATCATTCTAATCGTTAATTGTTCGTGTGGGGCAGGCTTGACAGCTTTTTCAGTCGTTAGTAAAGTCACTGTGGCACCGTTAGCTAAACAATGCTCAGCAATAATTTTTCCAAGCTGGCCTGTCGAATGATTGGTAATAGAGCGGACTTGATCGATTTTTTCGCTAGTTCCGCCAGAAGTAATCAATATGTTCATAGCCTTATTTTACAAGAAAAAAAGAATTAAGTAAAATAAAATTCATTCAAAATAGTCTCGTATGAACAAAATTTTTTCTTTGAAAGAATATGGACGATGATAAATCAATAGAACTCAAAAGACGTAATTACCGAACATTATACATGTAATGGAAATTAATCGTGCAGATTTAAGTATTTTTTGTTATAATCGTTATATTAAGTAATAGAGGAGTTCCTAATGAAAACAGATATCGAAATTGCTCAAAGTATTGAATTACAGCCTATTGTTGATGCGGTGAAAAAAGTTGGCATCAACTATGACGACTTGGAATTATATGGTAAGTATAAGGCTAAGCTCAGCTTTGATAAAATTCATGAGGTTGAAAAAAATCCTGTTGGCAAACTGATTTTGGTGACAGCGATCAATCCAACTCCAGCTGGAGAAGGCAAGTCCACGATTACCATTGGGCTGGCTGACGCACTCAACAAAATTGGTAAGAAAACCATGATTGCTATCCGCGAACCGTCTTTGGGGCCTGTTATGGGAATCAAAGGAGGCGCAGCTGGTGGTGGTCACGCGCAAGTTTTACCGATGGAAGACATCAACCTGCATTTCACTGGTGACATGCACGCCATTACGACTGCTAATAATGCTCTGTCTGCTCTTATCGATAATCATTTGCATCAAGGAAATGTCCTGGGAATCGATCAGCGTCGCATCATCTGGAAGCGGGTGGTTGACTTAAATGACCGAGCACTGCGCCATGTGACAGTTGGACTGGGCAGTCCGATGAACGGTATTCCGCGCGAAGATGGTTTTGACATTACGGTTGCATCTGAAATTATGGCGATTCTTTGCCTAGCTACGGACATTGAAGATTTGAAAAAGCGCTTGACTAACATTGTCATCGGTTATCGCTATGACCGCACACCAGTCTATGTTCGTGACCTTGAGGTAGAAGGAGCCTTGGCTTTAGTCTTGAAAGATGCGATTAAGCCAAATCTAGTTCAGACTATTTACGGCACACCAGCCTTTGTTCATGGCGGACCGTTTGCCAATATCGCCCATGGCTGTAACTCGGTCTTGGCGACTAGTACAGCGCTGCGCTTGGCTGATTATACAGTGACTGAAGCCGGTTTCGGTGCGGATCTAGGTGCTGAGAAATTCTTGGATATCAAGACTCCAAACTTACCAACTTCTCCAGATGCAGTCGTGATTGTGGCAACCTTGCGTGCGCTCAAGATGAATGGTGGTGTGGCTAAGGATGCACTTACTGAAGAAAATGTTGAGGCGGTACGTGCTGGCTTTGCCAATCTCAAACGTCACGTTGAAAATATCCGTAAGTTCGGTATTCCAGTGGTAGTAGCCATCAATGAATTTATTTCAGATATGGAAGCTGAAATTGCTACGCTTAAGGACCTTTGTGCAGAAATTAAGGTTCCAGTTGAGTTAGCTAGTGTCTGGGCTGATGGTGCCGAAGGTGGTGTATCTCTGGCTGAGACTGTAGTCAAAACTATTGATGAAACTCCAGCGCACTACACTCGCCTTTATGATAATGACTCAACGATTGAAGAGAAGATCGAGAAGATTGTCACTGAAATCTATCGTGGTTCAAAAGTGAACTTTGAGAAAAAAGCGCAGACTCAGATTCGGGAAATTGTTAAGAACGGCTGGGACAAGCTGCCAATCTGTATGGCCAAAACACAGTATAGCTTCTCAGACAATCCTGCTGCGCTGGGCGCACCAGAAAACTTTGAAATTACAATTCGTGAATTGGTACCAAAACTTGGGGCAGGCTTTATCGTGGCTCTGACAGGTGATGTCATGACCATGCCAGGTCTGCCAAAACGTCCTGCGGCACTCAATATGGATGTTGCGGCAGACGGCACAGCGATTGGTCTATTTTAATCTTGGTTTAAAAGGCTCGTTACGAGTCTTTTTTGGTATAATAGTGGAAATGCTAAGAATATGGAGGTATTATGAATATTAGACTAGCTAAGCCGTTGGATGCAGCAGCCTTGCTAGCCATCTATGCGCCTTATGTAGAGAATACAGCCATCACTTTTGAATATGATGTTCCGACCGTAGAAGATTTCGCAAATCGGATCGAAAAAATATTGGAAAAATATCCTTATCTGGTAGCGGAAGAAGACGGTGTAGTCTTAGGTTATGCCTATGCTTCGACTTATTATGCACGTGCAGCCTATGATTGGGCGGTAGAATTATCCGTCTATGTCAGCCAAGATGCTAGAGGAAAAGGAGTTGGCAGCAAGCTTTATGATAAACTTGAAGACATGTTAGATCAGATGGGTTATATCCATTTTCTAGCCTGTATTTCTTTGCCTAACCAAGATAGCCTAGCTTTTCATGCCAAGCGAGGTTATCAGCAAGTTGCGCATTTACCTAAAATTGGCTATAAATTCGAACGTTGGCATGACATTGTTTGGCTGCAAAAGTCCTTGGACAAGGTAACTGAACCTATTAAACTTTTAAAAAAAATGGAGTGGAAATGATGAAAAAGAAATACTTGTTAATAGCTCTTTTAAGTATTGGGCTTTTGACCTTGACCGGCTGTCAGGCCGTTGAAAATTGGTTTAAAAATGCCAAGGAAGAATGGCTGGGGCTGGAGATGACAGTTCGAACCTACGATGAAAATTCTCAGCTCATTGACCAGATGTCGGGCAAGTCCTTGTCCATCTCGCGTAACGAGGAGTTTGACTCAGTTGATGCGGAAGGAAATTCCAAGGAGGACTCTTCTGTGCTAAAAATCACCTTGGGTAAGTATGAGATTGATCATGTGGGTTCTTCCTTGATTGCAGAAGAAAAAGGCTTGAAAGATGTGTTTGCTCAATATCAAAAGACGGCAGATGTTGAGGAAAATAGCCATGCAGTTCCCGTTTTGAATCGCATGATTTCATCTTTTAAAAACGAGTTTACTGGTAAGAAAAAGGTTATTCTGATTCGCTCGCAAAATGGTACTCCGCTGGCCGCCTATGCCGGTGACCGCGTCTCTCTTGATAAATCCGATGCTCCCAAAACTTCTGAATTGCTGATTGACGGTAAGCGGCTAGTGATTTACCGCTGTGACTACACTATTTATGACCGCGAATTGCTGGAGTAAGTTATGAATGTAGAAGAATTAGCAGAAGAGTTAAAAATGGTAGCCAAACCTGATGATGCGGTAGCTATGAAAGCCTATATGAAAAATAAATTTGAGTTTCTAGGAGTCAAGACTCCGGCCAGGCGGAAACTCGCAAAGGCTTTTTTCAAACATCAGATGGACTCAGTCATTGACTGGAATTTTATAAATGAAGCTTGGAATAATCCCTATCGAGAATTACAGTATGCTGCGTTGGATTATCTGGAGATTCGCAAGAAACTCTTGACTCCATCTGACTTGCCACATTTGAAAAAGTTAGCCCAAACAAAATCTTGGTGGGATACTATTGACTTTTTGGATCGCTTGGTCGGATCAATCATTGCCCGATTTCCAGAAACCAAAGAGATTATTTTATCCTGGAGTTGCGATGAGGATATCTGGCTGCGGCGCTTGGCTATTGATCATCAGCTGCTTCGAAAAGAGGAAACAGACATAGAACTCTTGGAGAAAATTTTAGTGAATAATCTTGGTCAAACAGAATTCTTTATTAACAAGGCCATCGGTTGGGCGCTGAGAGATTATTCCAAAACCAATCCAGACTGGGTCAGAGATTTTATCCAGCGACATCGGGCAGAAATGGCTGCGCTTAGTATTCGAGAGGGAAGTAAGTATTTATAAAAATTCTAATAATCTGTCTCTTGACATTTTCTATGTGATAGCTTATGATAGATAAGTGCGATGAGTCGATATGCAGATTTTCTGCAAATTGAAGCATGGGAGGTCATAACGCAGGAGCGGACCTTGATCAGTTGTGTGAACCTGCTGATCACACGAAAGTGCCCTTATCCCCAGTCTACGGATTGGGGATTTTTCTATGTCTCTTAGAGAGGCAAGACGGTTTGTCTCAGCCGAGCTTAGAGGCATTGATACTGATAGGCGCAGCGTCGTGAGTGCTAGTGCTCTTGATGAAACAACTTCGCAGAAGGCAGTTGAGTCGTAGAGCAGTGGATGCAGTTTTGTCCGCAAGGACAAAAACTGTAAACTTTGAAAGTTCTCCTAGAGAGACGAACCCATTGGTCGCAGCCGAGCTTAGAGGCATTGATACTGATAGGCGCAGCGTTGTGAGCGCTATAGTCAAAGTTGAGCTTAGAACAGCAGAAACATTTTGCCTAAAAATGCACATCATATTCTTCAGAAATATTTGCATTTTTCCTTAAAAATAGTATAATACTAACAATACACAAATTTTTTGAAAATTCAGAGAGGTTATCGCATGGGATATACAGTTGCTGTTGTTGGTGCCACTGGTGCCGTTGGCGCTCAAATGATTAAAATGCTGGAAGAATCTAGCCTTCCGATTGATAAAATACGCTATTTGGCTTCTGCTCGTTCAGCTGGTAAAGTTCTCCAGTTCAAGGGACAGGATATTACCATCGAAGAGACAACTGAGACAGCCTTTGAAGGTGTAGATATTGCTCTCTTCTCAGCTGGTGGCTCTACCTCAGCAAAATACGCTCCATACGCTGTTAAGGCTGGCGCAGTGGTGGTAGACAACACCTCTTATTTCCGTCAAAATCCTGATGTGCCGCTGGTCGTTCCTGAGGTCAATGCCCACGCGCTGGATCAACACAAGGGAATTATTGCCTGCCCTAACTGTTCGACTATTCAGATGATGGTGGCTTTGGAGCCTGTCCGTCAACAATGGGGACTGGAGCGTATCATCGTGTCCACCTATCAAGCTGTTTCTGGTGCTGGTATGGGGGCAATTCTTGAAACTCAGGGGCAGTTACGCTCTATCCTCAATGATGGTGTTAATCCTAAAGATGTAGAGGCTAATATCCTGCCATCTGGTGGCGATAAGAAGCATTATCCGATTGCCTTTAATGCCCTTCCACAAATCGATCTCTTCACTGACAACGACTACACTTACGAAGAGATGAAGATGACCAAGGAAACTAAGAAAATCATGGAAGACGATTCCATTGCTGTTTCTGCGACTTGCGTCCGGATTCCTGTTCTCTCTGCCCACTCTGAGTCTGTTTACATCGAGACCAAAGAAGTAGCACCAATTGAAGAAGTCAAGGCGGCTATCGCAGCCTTCCCAGGAGCTGTTCTGGAGGATGATGTGGCTCATCAAATCTATCCGCAAGCGGTTAATGCAGTTGGTAAGAAAGAAACCTTTATCGGCCGGATTCGCAAGGATCTAGATGCAGAAAAAGGGATTCACATGTGGGTAGTTTCAGATAATCTCCTTAAAGGAGCAGCTTGGAATTCTGTCCAAATCGCAGAAACTCTGCACGAGCGCGGCTTGGTTCGTCCTACGGCAGAAGTTATTTTTGAACTAAAATAAAACTTATCTACTAAAAATATAGGAAAGGGGTACGAGCAGCCTATAGCTGATTACTGCTCTTCCTATATTTTCTTATAGCTTCGCAACTAAAGGAGGAGAGACATGTCCATTACAGATTTAAAAGACGCAAGAATCATTACTGCCCTAGTCACGCCCTTCAAAGAAGATGGAAGTATCAACTTTGAAGCTCTTCCAAAACTGATTGAGCATCTGTTAGCGCATCATACAGAAGGAATTCTTCTAGCTGGAACGACAGGGGAAAGCCCAACCTTGACTCACGAAGAAGAACTTGAGCTCTTTTCAGAAGTCCAGCGTATTGTAGCAGGACGTGTGCCTTTGATTGCCGGAATTGGGACCAATGACACGCGAGATTCAATTCAATTTGCTCGAGAAGTAGATGAATTTGGTGGCTTTGCTGCTGGTTTAGCCGTCACACCTTATTATAACAAACCTACTCAAGAGGGACTTTATCAGCATTATAAGGCGATTGCCGAAGCATCAAATCTCCCCATTATTGTCTATAATATCCCCGGTCGGACGGTTGCTGGACTAACTGTAGAAACCTCCTTACGTCTAGCTGATTTACCCAATATCATTGCCATTAAAGACTGCACGGGAGTAGATACAATTGCTAGATTAGTCGAAAATGCGCCAAAAGATTTCTTGGTCTATACAGGCGAAGATGGCCAAGCCTTTCATGCTAAAGCACTCGGTGCGCAAGGCGTTATTTCAGTAGCGGCTCATACTAATGGAGATGATTTTTATAATATGTTTACTGCTTTGGATCAAGGGGATATCCAAGAAGCAGCACGGATCCATCGTCAGCTCTTACCTAAAGTTGATGCCCTCTTCTCCGTCAGCAGCCCAGCTCCATTGAAAGCAGTTCTTAATCATCAAGGCTTTCATGTTGGTCCACTGCGTCTGCCTTTGGTAGCATGTACTGAAGCAGAAGCACAGGAAATCATTGAAATTATTGAATCGTAAAGAAAGCAGGATAAAAGGCTTAAAACCACGGTTTTAAGCCTTTTTCTTATCACAGATTGGGAAGTAATCTGTGTAATAGAATCCTATATGTAGATTGTATTCTTACGCACTGGCACCTGAAGTCGCGTCAGCGTCTCCGCCTCCATGACCACCAGCATCTGAAGCACCAGAAGTAGCATCTGCATCTCCATGACCTCCAGCAGCAGGAGCAAATGGTCCGCTACCTCCAACCAAACGTTGGCCAGTTGCTTGCAAATACCAGTTAAGCCACGGTTGGAAGTTAAAGACGATTTCATTGATACCAGCGTATGATCCATCAGGATAGTACATCGCTTGGTAGTTGTGCGTGTTGATAACACCTGCAGGTGAGCCTGGAACGATTGTACGAACGTACTCTTGGTCACCATTACGAAGGACTCCAACTACCCATTCAACGTTCTTCATGCGCGCAGCAGGAAGAGAGTTGTGTAGCGTTGAGAGACGGCCACCTGATTGAGATGGGACACGTTTCGCAAACATTGTATCTGGATCTTGGTGAGCATTGTTGTAGTAAAGAAATTGATTGTTGTCATCTGCATAGGTTAATTCAAATGGCATAGCCTTCAAGAACATGTCAATTTGGTTAACAGTCAAGATACCATGGTCAAGTTTGACATAAGTATCACCAGACACAGCACCAACGATTTCTGCAGCTTTTTCAACCCACTCTGGATCATCAGGGTCAACACCTTGAATGGTTGTAGCGATTGGGTTTGTCACATCTAAGTCTTCAGGTTCAATTGGTTTTGGTTTTTTCAATTTTGAAACGACCTCTACATATTTGATAAAGTTATCTAAGCATGTTTCAAGGAAATTCACAGTTCCTTCGTTGGTGATATTGCCATCATTGTCAAAAGCTTCCTTGGCTTTGCCCAGCAGGAATTCATTTCCTGGAAGGGTGTAAGCATTGACACCTGGAGCATCTAAGATTTTACGCAAATGTACTTGAGCACGAGAAGTTCCTTGATCGTAGTAAGAAGCGCCAACAATCATAACTGGTTTGTTTTCAAAAGGATGAACTTCGTAAGAAAGCCATTCTAAGACACTTTTCAAAGGGGCGCTGATAGTATGGTTGTGCTCAGGAGTAGCGATGATAACACCATCTGCCCGTGTAATTTTGTTATACAAAAGGCGCAATTGGAAACTTTCATCCCATTTTTCATCTTGGTTAAACATTGGGACTTCATCGATTTCTAGCACTTCCAATTCAAATTTGAGTTTGAATTGGCGACGGATAAATTCCAATAATTTTCGGTTATATGATTGTTCGTAGTTTGATCCTACAAGTCCAATAAATTTCATTCTGTTACTCTCCTATCTTACAAATTTTCCCAGTCAAATTCTTCAGCATCTTTGCGAAGCAACTCTTGTGCGTTACGCAATTTATCTGTAATTTTGACAAAGATACGGAAGTCATCGAAAATTGCATCCAATTTTTTAATGACATCAAGATCTACTAAATCTCCATTTTGGTCAAAGGCTTGGAGAGAATGTGAAAGTAGGAACTCGTCTGGAAGAACGTTTGCTTTGAGTTCTGGAGCATTCAAAATTTGACGGAGCTGCAGTTGAGCACGAGAGGAACCAAGCGTACCGAAAGAAGCACCGGTAATCATAACGGGCTTGTTCAGCAGTGGATAGATACCATAAGAAAGCCAAGCCAGAGCGTTCATAAGCACAGCTGGGATAGAGTGGTCATACTCAGGCGTACCAATGAGTACACCATCAGCAGCATCGATTTTCTCCGCAATCTCTGATACCAACTCAGGGATGTTCCTGTCAGCAGGTTTATTAAACATAGGGATATCTTTAATCTCTACCAGCTCGATTTCAGCCTTGTCGGCAAAATGCTTCTGCATATATTGAAGAAGCTGACGGTTTGTAGAACGTTTGGAATTTGTTCCAACAATCGCAATAAGTTTTAACATAGAATTTCCTTTCCTAAATTAAAATATTTTTTTATTTTTAATTACTGCAATAGATTCTTTACAAGTCCTGAACTGTAAAAAATATGATCGTCTCGAGTAACAATTAGGCACTCGATTCCTCTTTGTTTTTCAACTTGCGCCAAGATAGAAGCAGGAGTTTCTCCAAAGAGTCTTGTTGTCCAGATTTCACCGTCTACCGACTTATCAGATACGATCGTGAGACTGACCAGCTGATTCTCAATCGGATAACCTGTTTTTCTATCTAAAATGTGATGATAGGTCTTGCCTTTAACTTTTAGCGTCCGCTCATAAGTCCCAGAAGTAACGACCGATTGATTAGTAATCGACAGGACAGCCAAGTGTTTTCCTCTAGAAAGTTTTGGATTCTGAATCCCAATTCTCCAAGCACGATGGGTAGCTTTGTTTTCTCCGATAGTGAGGACATTCCCTCCCAGATTTATCAAAGCCGAGGTGACTCCTTCACCTTGAAGATAGAGTTTAATCTTGTCAGCTATGTAGCCCTTAGCCAAAGCACCAAGATCAAGCTTCATGCCTTTCTTCTCCAGAAACACTCTGGAACGTGTTTTATCCAGTTGAATGAAATGTGGATCTGTCAGGCTGAGCCCTTGTTTGATTTGCTCTGGGCTTGGAAGGTGGGCATCGGAAAATCCAATTCGCCAAGTCTGAACAAGCGGACCAATGGTAATATTTAAATGACTGGTCTCACTCAAACTATGAAATTTTCCTAATTCAATTAATTCAAATAAATCAGGATGAACCTGAACCCAGCCAATTCCAGCCATTTGATTGATCTTCATCAATTCTGAATCATCATCGTTTGCACTAAAACGATTTTTGTAAAGATGAAGCAGACTAATCGCCTCGTCCAGTATTGTTTCAGCTCTTTCATGAAGAAGTGAGATACAGATTGTGCTTCCCATCAGTTGGAGCGAGCGAGAAGTAAAATCCATATAGTTGTAACCCTTCTTATTCTTTCTATGACTATCTTATTTTAACAAAAAGATAGCGTTTTTGCAATTCTATTTTATTAAATTTCAGAAAATAACTTCGGAAAATTTAAGGTAAAAGAAAGGTTGTTTCCTACCATGATTCCATAGATTTTCATTCTTCTTTCACGTTTTTTACTATCTATGAGCAAATAGATTGTAAACGCTCCCAGCTTCTGTTATAATAGTCGGGTAAAACTTTATTTAGAAAAAGGTAGGAAATATTTCTATGAGTAAAATCGTTGTAGTGGGTGCTAACCACGCTGGTACTGCGTGTATCAACACTATGTTGGACAACTTTGGTCATGAAAATGAAATCGTTGTATTTGACCAAAACTCAAACATCTCATTCCTAGGATGCGGAATGGCGCTTTGGATCGGTGAACAAATCGACGGACCTGAAGGCTTATTCTACTCTAACAAAGAAAAATTGGAAGAAAAAGGCGCTAGAATTTACATGAATTCACCTGTTCTTTCAATCGACTATGACAACAAGGTTGTTACAGCAGAAGTTGAAGGTCAAGAACACAAAGAATCTTACGACAAATTGATCTTTGCGACTGGATCTACTCCAATCTTGCCACCAATCGAAGGTGTTGAAATTGTCGAAGGCAACCGCGAATTCAAGACAACTCTTGAAAATGTTCAATTTGTTAAGTTGTACCAAAATGCTGAAGAAGTGATCAACAAACTTGCTGACAAGAGCAAACACCTTGAGCGTATCGCTGTTGTTGGTGGTGGTTACATCGGTGTTGAGCTTGCTGAAGCTTTTGAACGTCTTGGAAAAGAAGTTGTGCTTGTTGATATCGTAGATACTGTTTTGAATGGCTACTATGACAAGGACTTCACTCAATTGATGGCTAAGAACTTGGAAGACCACAACATCCGCTTGGCTCTTGGCCAAACTGTAAAAGCTATCCAAGGTGACGGCAAAGTTGAACGCTTGGTAACAGACAAAGAAACATTTGATGCGGACATGGTTGTTCTTGCAGTTGGTTTCCGTCCTAACACAGCTCTTGCTGATGGTAAGATTGAACTCTTCCGCAACGGTGCCTTCCTTGTAGACAAGAAACAAGAAACATCCATCCCTGGCGTTTACGCAGTAGGTGACTGTGCGACTGTTTATGACAACGCTCGTAAAGACACAAGCTACATCGCTCTTGCGTCAAATGCTGTACGTACTGGTATCGTTGGTGCTTACAACGCTTGCGGTCATGAACTTGAAGGCATCGGTGTGCAAGGTTCAAACGGTATCTCTATCTACGGCCTTCACATGGTTTCAACTGGTTTGACTCTTGAAAAAGCAAAAGCAGCAGGCTACAACGCAACTGAAACTGGCTTTAACGACCTTCAAAAACCAGAATTTATGAAACATGACAACCACGAAGTAGCCATCAAGATTGTCTTTGATAAAGACAGCCGTGAAATCCTTGGTGCGCAAATGGTATCTCATGATCCTGCAATCGGTATGGGAATCCACATGTTCTCACTGGCAATTCAAGAACATGTAACCATTGATAAGTTGGCTTTGACAGATATCTTCTTCTTGCCACACTTCAACAAACCATACAACTACATCACAATGGCTGCACTTACAGCTGAAAAATAATTCTCGAAAAGTCCCAATGAGGGGGGTTCAAAATCGAAGACAAAGTAGCCTTTTCGGTTGCTTTGTCTTTTCTTTTTCCGAAATCTCTGTGCCCCAGATGAAATAACATGAATTATGCTTTTTGATAGAGAGCAATCAATCCAAATTTTATCATGATGCCATGATACGACAAGAATATAGAATTAGTCCTTCTTTTTCTAGTGTCATCTTGATTTTTTGAGCACCGGAAATTGACTTGCTTCATTTTCTCTTCCACTTCAACATAAGCGATAAACACTTTAAGTCTCCAGAACGAAGATAGATCAGCAGTAGTGTTCTAATTAGTATCTAAAATAGCTATCTTTTGTATTTTTCTGTTATACTAAGATGAAAATAAAATTTTAGAAAGTTGCTATATGAAGAAAAATATTGTTCTTTTCACTTTTCTCCTTCTGAGCGCGATCGGCTTGGAATACGAGACACAAGCTTATACCACTGGCAGTATGTCAGGTACTGCTTATGGAATTGTCGGACTGTCAGCCCTCTTGGCGCTGCTTTATATCATCCCAGCTCTGCTTTTGATTCGCAGTTTGGGTAAAAAATGGCAGACGCCTGCATTTAGCCTAGGTGTAGCTCTGCTGGGTGGTCTTTTCATTTCTGGCTGGACTTCTGGCTTGGCCAATACCTATATCCATGAGTGGGTCAGCACGAGCTTTCCAAATACTGTGATTAGTTATCTGGAGAATGCCCTCGCTGCTCCTCTGGTTGAAGAACCACTCAAGCTCTTAGCAGTTGCTTTCGCTGTCTATCTAGTGCCAGTCAAGAAACTGAGAGCCTTTTTACTGCTAGGAATTACAGCTGGTATGGGCTTCCAAATCAGTGAAGATTTCTCATATATCCTTTCTGATCTGCCTGAAGGTTTTTCCTTCACTATCTCTGGTATCTTAGGTCGTATCACTGGTGGGGTAGCTTCTCACTGGCTCTACACTGCTTTGACCACTATCGGCTTAGCCCTGATGTTCCGATTTGCCAAGACACAAAAGGCCTACTTTAAAGCTGGACTATTTTATTTCTTGTCAGCTTTTGTACTCCATTTCCTATGGAACTCTCCGTTGACTTCTATTGAAACAGATATTCTGATCATCACGCCAGCCATGACTGCTGTAGCTGTCTTTATCTTTTGCCAAGCCTACCGAACAGCTCAGAAAATCGAGCAGGAAGATTTGTCAATATAAACGCAACACGACCTTCAAGGTCGTGTTTTTGATAGCTGGTCTGTAAAGTTTAAGAGATGAAAGAAAAACTATAATAGATATTACCTTGTTTCTGGGCTATATTTTGTGCTAAAATGTTGCTATAAGGTCTTTGGGAGAGAAATGATGATAAAACAAAAAGAACAAATTTCTGATACGAAAAAAGAATTTAATTTTATGTCCAGCTCCATTATTTTCCAAGTGTCCAGGGGGATTCTGGTGGGCATTTTTGCGGGATTAGTAGTGGGAGCATTTCGTTTTTTGATTGAGAAAAGTTTTCACTTGGTTCAGGCGGCTTATGTAAAGGGCAGGAGCGAGTGGGGTTGGCTGATGGCACTGCTTTTCTTGTATGCTTTTATTGTCTTCATAAATGCTAGATTAGTACGTACGGAAAGGGATATAAAAGGTTCGGGGATTCCGCAGGTTGAGGCTGAGCTGAAAGGCTTGATGTCACTTTCTTGGTGGAGCATTCTCTGGAAAAAATTCTTGGTTGGTACGTTGGCGATTTCCAGTGGTTTGATGCTGGGACGAGAGGGACCAAGTATTCAACTGGGTGCTATGAGCGGAAAAGGTATTTCAAAGTGGCTGAAGTTGAGTCCATTGGAAGAACGTGCCTTGATTGCCAGCGGTGCAGCTGCGGGTCTGGCCGCAGCTTTTAATGCACCGATTGCAGGTTTGCTCTTTGTGGTTGAGGAAGTTTACCATCATTTTTCTCGAGTTTTTTGGGTCTCAACTTTGGCTGCAAGTTTGGTGGCAAATTTCATTTCGCTGTCTATGTTTGGCTTGACTCCTGTTTTGGATATGCCAGATAATATTCCATTCATGGGCTTGGAGCAGTACTGGATTTATATTTTAATGGGCTTATTTCTGGGCTTGGCTGGCTTTGTCTATGAAAAAGCAGTTCTTAATATTCATGTGGTTTATGAAGCTCTGGGAAAATTTTTTAGGTTGCCGAAAAATTATTATTCGATTTTTGCCTTTGTCTTGATCGTTCCGATTGGTTATTTTCTTCCTCATTTGCTGGGGGGTGGCAATCAGCTGATTCTGTCTCTGACGAGTGCTCATTATACAGTGGGAACCTTGCTTCTCTTTTTCTTACTCCGTTTTGTATGGAGTATGATAAGTTATGGTAGTGGTCTACCAGGCGGTATTTTTCTGCCCATTCTGGCTTTGGGTTCTTTACTAGGCGCAGCAATTGGAGCCCTTTGTGTAGAGGCTGGCTTTATCACGTCGGAACAATTTCCAATCTTTATCATCTTGGGAATGAGCGGGTATTTTGGTGCTATTTCTAAGGCTCCACTAACGGCTATGATTCTCGTGACGGAGATGGTTGGAGATATCCGTAACCTTATGCCACTGGGCTTGGTCACTCTGATGGCTTATATTGCCATGGATCTGCTAAAAGGAGCGCCTGTTTATGAAGCTATGCTTGAAAAAATGCTGCCTCATCGGATTGAAGATGACGGTGAGACAACCCTGATTGAAATTCCTGTTTCAGAAAAAATTGCAGGGCGACAAGTGCATGAATTGGAGCTGCCACATGGCGTTTTAATCACCATGAATATCCATAAAGGCAAGACCCAGACGGTCAACGGAGCCAGTCGTCTTTACTTAGGAGATACGATTTATGTAGTCGTTAAGAAAACGGAAATTGGCAAAATTAAAGATATCTTGCTTTAAAATAATTGTTTATTGACTCAGAAAGATGAGTTTTATTATAATTATCTGACAATTTGTTGAAATATGAGAAAAAAACTGTTATAATTTGTAAGAATTCGCCCCCTTGAGGGAAAATAAAGGAGTCAAGATGAAAAAACTTGGAATTGCCCTATTTTCAATAGCTATTTTACTGACTGGTTGTACTGTCAATCAAAACTCAACTACAAGTGCCAGCAGTTCGGAAGCTAAAACGAGTCTTTCGGCTTCTGACCAGAAAGCTTTGGATAAGGCAACAACAGAGTATAAGGCTTTTGTACAGAAAGAAATCGACCAATTACTGACGGATACGGAGAAGTTCAGAGATACGCTCAAAGAAGGCAAGCTTGACGAAGCCAAGAAAATGTATCCGCTGATTCGTATGAGCTACGAGCGTTCAGAGCCGATTGCCGAGAGCTTCGGAGAGTCTGATGTGAAAATTGACTTCCGCTTAGCTGACTATCTGGATGAAAACAAGACCGAAGAAGGCTGGTCGGGTTTCCACCGGATTGAAAAAATTCTGTGGGAAAGTAACACAACGGCGGGGACAGAGAAATATGCAGATCAGCTGGTCAATGACATTAAAGAATTAAAGGCTAAAATTGCGACTGTTGAGGTTACGCCAGACATCATGCTGACTGGTGCAGTTGACCTGCTCAACGAAGTGGCGACCAGCAAGATTACTGGTGAAGAAGAAATCTTTTCCCATACGGATCTATATGATTTCCGTGCCAATATCCAAGGGGCAGAAAAGATTTTTGAACTCTTTAAACCTTTGATTGCGAAGAAAGATGAAAAACTGGTAAAAAGTATAGAAACTGAGTTCAAGAATGTCAATAGTCTACTAGACAAGCAGATGACGGACTCTGAAAATTATAAACTTTATACCGAATTGAGCAAGGAAGATACCAAAGAGCTAGGAGAAGCTGTCACAAAACTGGGCGAACCTCTCTCGCAAATGGGAATCATCCTAGATGGGAAGTAAGAAGATGACCAAGGACGAAAAATGGTTTAATAAAAAAATGAATCGTCGGGAATTTCTTAAAAAAGCAGGGATTGGAGGCGCAGGCTTAGCGCTGGGTGTCTCCAGTGCATCTGCTTTTTTCGCTAATCAAGCGAAGGAAGACAAGAAATTTGCTGATGGTGGGGAAGAAATCAGTTTTTACGGTGAACATCAAGCTGGCATTACGACAGCTATGCAAAAGAATATCTATTTTGTCATTCTGGATTTGCATACGATGGATAGGGAGACCATTATTCAGATGTTCAAGGACTGGACCGCTTACAGTGAAAAGTTGGTCAATGGAGAGCTGGTCAAAAAAGACGGCGCCAATGCTCTCTTGCCTCCTACGGATACTGGAGAAACGGTCGGCCTCAACCCTTATCGACTGACCTTGACCTTTGGCGTCTCCGCCTCTTTCCTGAAAAAAATGGGCTTGGAGGATAAAAAGCCCAAGGAATTTCGCGATATGCCTCCTTTCCCTAAGGAACAACTAAAAGAGAAATATACTGGCGGTGACATTGTTATTCAAGCTTGCGCGGATGATGAACAGGTGGCTTTTCATGCTGTTCGCAATCTGGTTCGTAAAGCGCGAAATGCTGTCACCATGAAATGGAGTCAGGCTGGCTTTGCTGCCATTGGCGATCGTATGTCCACTCCCCGCAATCTATTTGGTTTTAAAGACGGCACGGCCAATGTAACCAAGGAGAAAGATTTTGACAAGGTGGTTTGGTGTGACAGCAAGGACTGGATGAAGGGTGGCTCTTATATGGCTGTCCGCCGAATCCAGATGTTTCTTGAGACTTGGGATCGGACCAATTTGCAAGAGCAGGAAAACACCTTTGGTCGTTATAAGGAGAGCGGAGCGCCCTTTGGCAAGACGAATGAATTTGACGAGGTAGACTTGGACTTGCTTCCAGTTGATGCACATGTGCGACTGGCCAAAGAAGTCGACAAGCCTCTCTATCGCCGTTCCTATTCTTATTCAGATGGTATTGACGAAACAACCGGTCAATTTGATACAGGTTTGCTTTTTATCTCTTTCCAAAAGGATCCCGACAGTTTTATCAAAGTCCAGACCAATCTTGGAGCACAGGATAAGATGAATGAATATGTCACCCATGTAGGCAGTGGCTTGTTTGCTTGCTTCGGCGGTGTCAAAAAAGGAGAATATCTTGGTCAGAAATTATTTGAATAAACTCCTGTTTTTGCTCCTGACTCTCTTGCTACTAGTTCAGCCTGTATCAGCTGAGGATTCTTATAGCAATCTCTTTATCAAGATTACGGATGCTAGCACCGCTGTTCAAAAGGGTGACCAAGCCAGTGCCAAACAATTGCTGGAGGAAATCCAGACTGAATTTGCAACTTTAAGCAATCATGACTCAGTTGCAGGGAAAGAAGTCAGCAAGGCATTGACTATCTCGGGCGATGTAACAGAGGACAAGCTGACCAAGGTTTCAGCTGCTCTTTTAGCTTTTGAAAAGGAGCAGAATCCCGTTGATCTTGAGGCGGAAAAAACCAAGCTAGTCAATAAACTAGAATCAAAGTTTCAAGCTCTTCAGGCAGTGATTGAGACCAAGGATCTTGAAAAGATTCGTGAAGCCTATAAAAAAATGAATTCGACTTGGACCGCCAATGAAGGCGTGGTGCGGGATCATAGTACGGCTCATTATGGCAAAGTGGAGACGGCCATTTCCTTTTTACGGAGTGCCATCGAGACAGAGCCAACGGATTTTGAAGCCATTCAAACTTCCTATGATGACCTGACGGCAGCGATTGATAGCTTTGTCAAGGGAGAGGAAGCGTCTGCTAGCAGTGAAAATCTTACACTGGCAGATGGTATTGGTCTTTTGAAAAAAGCTCTGCTTGCTTTCCAAAAAGGAGACGAAAAGCAGGGCAAGGCTGCGATGAAGAAATTTATCATGATTTGGCCAAGCGTTGAAGGAGATGTCAGCACTAAAAATCCTTCCCTCTATACAAAAGTAGAAAGCCAGTCGCCTGTCATCATGGTGAAGGGCAAGGATAAGGACTATCAAGACCAGCTCGAAGCCTTGATTGGTGAGCTAGAGCAGATTGATACTAGCGGAGCTTATACTTTCTTTGATGCCATGCTGATTTTGTTGCGCGAGGGCGTTGAGGCTTTGCTGATTGTGATGGCACTTGTCACGACGCTCAAGGCCTCCAAGATGAAAAAAGGCCTCAAATGGGTCTATACTGGTGCTGGCTTGGGCGTACTAGCCAGTGCGGCCATTGCTATTTTGCTGCAGACTCTTTTTCCAGCTGTCGCCTCTGGCTCCAATCGTGAAATTATTGAGGGGGCAGTGGGGATTTTTGCAGTCGTCATGATGATTTTGGTCGGCATTTGGCTCCACAGCAAGTCCTCTGTCAAGAAGTGGAATGAATTCATGGAAAGTCAGATGCAGGCAGTGACAGCCAGTGGTAGCTTTATTTCTATGTTTGCCCTGAGCTTTCTCGCTGTTTTCCGTGAGGGAGCAGAGACCATCTTGTTCTATGCAGGCATTTTGCCACGAATTACTGCTCTAGACTTCTTTTTAGGACTGGGACTTGCTATTTTGGTTTTAGTCTTGCTCGCAATTCTAATGACCAAGGCCAGCAGTTTCATTCGGCCTCATCGGATTTTCTTTGGTCTGACCTGGTTGATCTATGCCTTGGCCTTTAAGATGTTGGGTGTCAGCATTCATGCCCTGCAATTAACAGCTATTTTCCCTAGTCACTTGCTTGCTCATCTTCCAACCATTGATTGGCTGGGGATTTATCCGAGCCTAGAAGTGTTTCTAAGTCAAGCCATCTTTCTTGTCGTTGTCCTTTATGTGACCTTTAGAAATCAGCAAAAGGAGCGAGCAGATGTCTAGTAAGGAACAGACCGTTGTTGAGCACTTGACGGAATTTAGATGGCGTTTTATAGCTGTTTTAATCTGGTTCGGTTTGATTTTTCTGGTCAGTCTGCTTTTTGCAGCGAATATTTACAAATGGTTGACCGCTTCTTTTGAGCAGAAGCTGATTGTATTGGGACCAGACGACATTCTTTGGATTTATATTAGCCTGGCTAGTCTTGTGGCTTTCTCACTGACCCTGCCTTTTATGGTCTATCAGATTTGGGAATTTATCCGCCCTGCTCTTAGAAATAGTGAGGTCAAGGCGATTTTTGCTTATATACCAGCTACATTTTTCAGCTTTGTCTTGGGCTTGGCCTTTGGTTTTTACTTTGTCAGCCCTGCTATTTTGCAAGTTCTGCTCTCTTTAGGAGATGGTTTATTTGTCGTTCAGATGACAGCGCAGAACTACCTATCCTTTCTATTTCACACGACCATTCCGATTGCTTGCTTGTTTGAATTGCCTGTCATTGTGACCTTTCTGACATCAATCGGTTTGCTCAAACCGCAATTTTTGATAAAATATAGACGCTATGCTTATTTCATTTTATTGGTATTAGCAGTAATCTTGACGCCGGCTGATTTTATCAGTGACTTGTCAATGACAGTACCGCTGATTTTGCTGTATGAAGTCAGTATCCTACTGAGTAAAATGATTGAGAAAAGGAGAATATCGTAATGGGAATTTTAAAAGACATCGGACTACCGGGCCTTATCGTTATCGTTCTAGGAGCCTTGCTGATTTTTGGACCAAAACGTCTGCCAGAGCTAGGGCAGTCGATTGGAAAAATGTTTTCAGAGTTTAAAAAGGCAGTCGATGGAGGAGCAGAAGACTCCAACTCAAATACAGATAAGAAAGATTAAAACACGGGCACCCGTGTTTTTTCTTAATTTACGAACGTTACTCTATAATTCGACTAAAATGTTTTACAAAACCTGGACCTTGTGATATACTTTTTCTGGAAATGTCTGGATAGATATAGCGATGCTGAATAGCATAGGTAGGTCATTTTTAAGTATTGATAAGGAGTTTTCCATGCTCAATGATTTTCAGGTTTTTGACTATGAAGATATTCAACTAATCCCAGCGAAATGTATTGTGAAAAGCCGTTCGGAAGCTGACACCAGTGTGAAATTCGGTAAACATAGGTTTCGGATGCCGGTCGTACCGTCCAATATGCAGACGATTATTGATGAATCTGTCGCTGAAGAGCTTGCTCGAGGGGGCTATTTCTACATCATGCACCGTTTCGATGAGGAAGGTCGCAAACCATTCGTCAAACGAATGCATGAGCAAGGCCTGATTGCTTCTATTTCAGTCGGTGTGAAAGACTATGAATATGACTTCGTTAGCAGCCTCAAAGATGACGCGCCAGAATATATTACGATTGATATTGCGCATGGGCACTCAGACAGTGTGATTCAAATGATTCAACACATCAAGAAAGAATTGCCAGATACCTTTGTCATTGCAGGAAATGTTGGAACTC
Source organism: Streptococcus sp. Marseille-P7376 (assembly GCF_902460385.1). NCBI lineage: Bacteria > Bacillati > Bacillota > Bacilli > Lactobacillales > Streptococcaceae > Streptococcus > Streptococcus sp. Marseille-P7376. The sequence goes on along the minus strand of NZ_CABPTS010000014.1, from coordinate 4,168 downwards.
CAGAAGCCGTGCGGGAGCTGGAAAATGCTGGCGCGGATGCAACTAAAGTTGGCATCGGCCCAGGCAAGGTCTGCATTACCAAAGTCAAGACAGGTTTTGGTACGGGCGGCTGGCAGTTGTCTGCGCTTCGTTGGTGTTCAAAGGTTGCCCGCAAGCCTATTATTGCGGACGGTGGAATTCGGACGCATGGAGATATTGCCAAATCTATCCGTTTTGGAGCCAGCATGGTCATGATTGGTTCGCTCTTTGCTGGCCACATTGAAAGCCCAGGTGAAACCATTGAAGTAGATGGTGATAAGTTTAAAGAATACTATGGTTCTGCATCCGAGTATCAAAAGGGTGCTTATAAAAATGTCGAAGGCAAGAAAATTTTGCTGCCAGCCAAGGGACATTTGCAAGACACATTAACTGAAATGGAGCAGGATTTGCAGAGCTCGATTTCCTATGCGGGGGGTCGTGATTTGCATAGCCTAACTCGCGTGGACTATGTCATCGTCAAAAATTCCATCTGGAATGGCGATGCCCATTAATTGAATATATAAGAAACTTATTTATCTTGCTAATGATTGGGGCAAGGTCTCTACAAGATGCCAAACATCTAACAATAAGTGAGTCTAATGACTTTCTGGTACTTTCAGTGCCAGGCTGTTTGTCGTTGAAAAGAGGGACTTGCTTATATAGTAGGTCCTTTTTCGATTTATTGGGACTATTAAAAAGGAGAAAATATGAAAAAATTAGAAGAGAGAATTCTGCAAGACGGCAACGTTTTGGGAGAAAATATTCTCAAAGTTGACTCTTTCCTGACCCATCAGGTTGATTTTTCGCTCATGAAAGAAATTGGTCAGGTATTTGCTGAGCATTTCAGGGATACAGGCATTACAAAGGTTGTAACGATTGAGGCTTCGGGGATTGTACCGGCTGTCTACACGGCGGAAGCTTTGGGTGTTCCGATGATTTTTGCTAAAAAATCTAAGAACATCACCATGACTGAAGGGATTTTAACAGCAGAAGTGTATTCCTTTACCAAGCAAGTTACTTCAACGGTCTCCATCGCAGGCAAATTCTTAAACCCTGCAGACAAGGTTCTGGTTATCGATGATTTCTTGGCAAACGGCCAAGCCGCCAAAGGCCTGGTTAAAATCATTGAAGAAGCGGGCGCTGAGGTAGCAGCTGTTGGAATCGTGATTGAGAAATCCTTCCAAGATGGTCGAAGCTTGCTAGAAGCGCAAGGACAAACAGTTCTTTCGCTGGCTCGAATTGACAGATTCGAAAATGGGAAAGTTGTATTTAGAGAGGCAGACTTATAAGATGAACTACAACGAAGAAAAACATTCACAGGCAGCCGTTTTAGGTTTGCAGCATTTGTTGGCTATGTATTCGGGCTCCATCCTGGTGCCAATTATGATCGCTGGGGCTTTGGGCTATTCGGCTGAGCAATTGACCTATCTGATTTCGACCGATATTTTCATGTGTGGTATTGCAACCCTTTTGCAGCTACAGCTAAATAAGTATTTTGGTATCGGTTTGCCAGTCGTGCTGGGCGTGGCCTTCCAGTCCGTTGCTCCCTTGATTATCATTGGGCAGAGTCACGGTAGTGGTGCCATGTTTGGTGCCTTGATTGCATCAGGGATTTATGTTGTTGCCATTGCAGGGATTTTCTCAAAAATCGCCAATCTATTTCCTTCGGTTGTGACTGGTTCGGTCATTACGACTATTGGGTTGACCTTGATTCCAGTAGCTATTGGTAATATGGGAAATAACGTAGACAAACCAACCGCCCAAAGTCTGATTCTAGCAGCTGTGACGGTACTGATTATTCTATTGATTAACATTTTCACCAAAGGTTTTATCAAATCCATCTCTATTTTGATTGGTTTGATTGTCGGAACGGGCATTGCCGGTGCCATGGGCTTGGTAGATCTGACGCCAGTCGCACAGGCTCCGCTGGTTCATGTGCCAACACCTTTCTATTTCGGGGCGCCAAAATTTGAATTTTCTTCTATCGTGATGATGTGTATCATCGCAACGGTTTCCTTAGTAGAGTCAACAGGGGTGTACTTAGCTCTTTCTGACATTACCAAAGATGAAATTGACAGCACCCGCTTACGAAATGGCTACCGAGCAGAAGGACTTGCGGTCTTGTTGGGTGGTATCTTCAATACTTTCCCTTACACAGGATTTTCTCAGAATGTTGGCTTGGTCAAATTATCTGGTATCAAGACGCGGTTGCCGATTTATTATGCCGCTGGTTTCCTGATTCTCCTCGGCCTTTTGCCAAAATTCGGAGCCTTGGCGCAGATTATCCCAAGTCCAGTTCTTGGTGGTGCCATGCTGGTCATGTTTGGTTTTGTGTCCGTTCAGGGGATGCAAATCTTAGCGCGTGTTGACTTTGAGCACAATGAACACAATTTCCTCATTGCAGCAGTTTCTATTTCAGCAGGTGTCGGACTCAATGGTAGCAGTCTTTTCAACAGCTTACCGACCAGTCTTCAGATGTTCTTCTCAAACGGAATTGTCATGGCCAGTCTGATTGCCATTGTCCTAAACGCTATCTTAAATCGCAAAAATAAATAAGAAAAGAGCTGGATTTTCCAGCTTTTTTTGACTATTCAGCCAGCTTGTAGTATAGTTAAAGTAGATAATAAAAGGGGAATTATCATGTATCAGACTTATCATTTAAAGCAGCGGCTGCGCTTGTTTGTCTCAATTTTTGTTCCTATCCTGATTTATCAGCTGGCAAATTTTTCAGCATCTTTTGTCGATACCACCATGACTGGGCAGTATAATACGTTGCATTTGGCTGGAGTGTCCATGGCAACCAGTCTTTGGATCCCATTTTTCGACTTGCTGACGGGAATTGTGTCTGCCTTAGTGCCGATAATCGGACATCATTTGGGACAGGGGAAAGCAGGAAAAATTGCCTCAGATTTTTATCAGTTTATCTATCTTTCTTTGGGGCTGTCACTTGTTTTATTTACTTTAGTATTTCTGGGGGCTCCTCTGGTTTTGGCTCGCCTTGGATTAGAGCCTTTGGTAGAAGGAGTAGCCAAGCATTACCTTTGGTATCTGGGGCTAGGTATCATCCCACTTTTGCTCTTTAGCGTTATTCGCTCGCTTTTTGATGCTTTGGGGCTGACAAAGCTTTCTATGTATCTCATACTCTTACTTTTGCCCTTAAATGGTATCTTTAATTATGTCTTGATTTACGGAGCTTTTGGCTTTCCAGAAATGGGCGGAGCTGGATCTGGACTAGGAACTTCTTTGTCCTACTGGGCCTTATTGTTCATTTCCTTGCTCTTAGCAGTCAAACATCCCAAAGTCCGTGCATATGAGCTCTGGAAAACTCGTCCCCTGAACAAAGCAGGATTAGCTGAAGGTTTTCTCTTAGGGTTGCCAATAGGGGGAACAGTCTTTGCAGAAGTTGTGATTTTCTCAGTTGTTGGCTTGGTCATGGCAAAATTCTCCTCTTTAATCATTGCCAGCCATCAGGCGGCCATGAATTTTTCAAACTTAATGTATGCCTTTCCTATGAGTATCTCCACCGCTATGGCGATTATTGTTTCTTATGAGCTGGGCGCTAAGAGATACGAGGATGTGAAAAAATACTGTAAATTAGGCCGAGTTGCAGCCTTGATTTTTGCTATTTTTACGCTGAGCTTTCTCTATATTTTCCGAGGTAGAGTTGCAGCCTTGTATGGCTCTAATCCAGATTTTATCCGACTGACTTCTATTTTTATGACATACAGCCTCTTTTTCCAACTGGCAGATACTTTTGCGGCTCCTTTGCAGGGCATTCTACGGGGATACAAGGATACTCAAGTGCCATTTTACTTGGGCTTGATTGCTTATTGGGGTGTCTCACTGCCTATGGGGCTCTTCTTGGATCATTTTACCAGCTTAGGCCCCTATGGGTATTGGATTGGTCTAATTGCCAGTTTGGTTACAAGTGGCATTCTCTTTCAGTGGCGACTTCATAAAATCCAAAAGAAAAGAGAGTGGGACAGAAATCGGTAATTCGTTAGAATTCGATTTCGTCGTCCCACCTCCGCACAGTTGAGTAGGGCTGTAAAAGCTGATGAAATCAGCGTAGTAGAGCCCACTCAACCACTGCGTCTTGCTCGACAATCCAAAAACAATTGAGAGGCTAGGACTTTTGTCCCAGCCTCAT
>NZ_CABPTS010000013.1:0-56048 GCF_902460385.1 Streptococcus sp. Marseille-P7376 | reverse complement strand
TGGAAGTGACGTTCCTCCAAGGTATTCACCACTTTTTCAATGGTAAAGACAATGTGATCTTGTGGTAAAATGCAAGCAAGTTCTAGTGGTAAAGTCGTTTGATTTGTGTTATAGTGAATGTGCATGGGATAGCCTCTCTAAATGGTTTATTGGGCAATTCTATTTTAGCAAGACTATTGCAACCATGCAAAAAGCAACGGCAAATCCGTTGCTTTTTTTGTAGCAAAGGGACTATTGTCCCAGACTCTCTCTTATACGTTGCTCTATTTAGATGGCATAAAATTTTTTAGAATGGTTGCGAAGGTTTCAAGGTTGAGACTTTGGACATAAACTTCTCCATAACCTGAGAAAGTATTAACAATGCCCTCGCCCGTTCCCATGGACTGCAAGAAACCATGCTCAAGGTGAACGTTATAATCAAGTTCCTTATTCCATGCCACTACATGGGCGTTATCAATTGTTACTTTTTCGCCATTTAGTTCGAGCTTCTTAATGGAACCAAAGGCATTCGCAAGAAGCGTACCTTCGCCTTCTGTTGTCATAACAAAGAAACCACCTTGACCTCCAAATATTGCCTTACCAACTGACTGACGTTCCATCTTATAATTAGCAGAACCATCTAAGGCGAGGAAGGCACCGTCATTGAGGCGATATTGCTTTCTGCCTAGCTCAAGTGCAATGACTTGACCAGGCATTGATGGCGCTAAAGCCAACCTACCATCGTCAGCATTTGAGACTGCCTGCGTGATAAACATGGATTCACCTGATACCATAGAACGCCCTATAGCACCCACCAATTTCCCGAGCCCTCCACCCCGTGCATTTAGCTTGGTATTTAGGGTTACACTTGGAGTGTGGTAAACCATACTCCCTTGTTGAATAAAGGCTGTCTCTCCTGCTTCAAGAGCAATCTCAACCAGCGGGAACTGCATGCTTTCATCCATCGAATACTTCATTCTATTGTCCATATCTTTTCTCCTTTTTGATACTATTGCTCACAAGCAGATTAAGAGGAGTGTTTTCTTCCAAACTTTACTCCAACTAGTCCAAGAAAGCTGACAAGACCGATACCTAGGATACTTAGGATTGATGATGAACTTTCACCTGTTGCTGGTAGGACTGATTCTTTAACTGGATGAGCTGCTAGGGGCTTTGGTTTTTTCATATCTTTTTGTTCATTATCGCTGGCAGGTAAATCTAATGGTTCATGCACTGGATGAGCAGTCTTAGAGTTTGTTACAATTTCAGTATAGTGTTCATATTTGACAACAGTTTTCTCAAGGAGAGGACCTTCATAGACTTTATTGACAATCCATTGAGAGACACTCGTAGACAAAGTGTCGGCAAAATCACTATTGATATCCAAGAAGAGACCTCCAGTGCCTGCTACAAGCGAATTAAAGACACCTTGCAAATTGGACAGACTAATCACAGTAGTGCTAATCTTAGCAGCATTAAGAGCCTGGATTGTAGCTTCTTCAGTCGGTGTTGTGGAATCAAAATCATAATCTTCGTCTGTCACTAAGATGGCAAAACGTTTATTCCCCTTTTCCCAGCTATAAAAACCTGCATCAGTAATCTTGGTCAGAGGAACCGTAGGACTTTCTATACCGCCCTTAAGGACAATGGCTTCCAAGGCTGCGATAAAGGCTGTAGTGTCTGTTGTAAACTTAGAGCCGTTAAAGTCTGCATAGTTTACAGTTGCAGAGTCACTATAGTCAACCAAACCAAGTCTGACCTGAATATTTTTTTTAGCCAACTCCTTAACAAAATTAGTGATATTGTTTTTAACCCCTCCAATGCCTGTCTCCATAGAGACCGTATGGTCAATAACAAAGACAATATCAGCTCCGACAGTTTCCACTACGTCAGAACCCGCTCCCTTAACTACTTCGACAGTTTTAGTCGAAATGCAACGAACAAATTTTTGATAAGTGTTTTGCTCATCCTCGCCTGATTCAGTATAATCTAGGACTTTCACTTGAGGTTCTTGCTTGCCAATCTGAGCATCTGGAGCTGCGATACGGGTAGTGACAAGAGTAGCACTATCCGTTTGAACTTGCTTACTACCTGTTGCTGTCGGTGTGGTCACATCAGTATCAAGTGCAGGACTATTTTCATAATCTATAGAAATAACATCCCCAGGCTGAGCAGATTCAATAGGAACCGTAGGTAAGCTCAGTTCTTGTTCTATTTCTTTATTGGCGATACCAACTGGATTCGTATCAACTACCTGATAGTTAGCACCCTCTGGGATAGCAGGTGCACCTTCTGGGGCAACAGGGGCTTCCTTTGCAACTGATGTCACTGGAACAGCCAAAGCCGTTTCAGTGGATGGTGATGATGTTGCTTCAGTACCAGCAACCACTTGTTCAGAGCTTGCTGGTACTGCTGTACTTTCTGTTACTGGAGTGGAAGCAGGTATTGCTAAGTTGGCCTTAGCAGCGTTTGGAGGTAGACTTTCTGATGCTTGTGGCGAAACAGGGGCAACTACCGATGCTGCTGGCTGTGTAGCTTGCGTCGAAGATGGTGATGTCACTGGACCTTGATTTGAACTTATTTCAGTCACTGTCGGTACTGCTGGTACTGGATCATCTGCTGCAACTGGTCCTGCAAAGCTAAAGCAAAGCGCAATGGCAACGGATACTGCACCATATTTTGCCTTACGCAAACTGTAGCGTCTTTGACTATTAAATTGACTTGTCATAATACGACCTCCTTTTTTTATAAAAATTATTGATTAACTTATATCCAATGTTTTACTTGACTTTTTTACAGATAAACGTATCCGATGTATAGGTATCTGCATCAACCACATCTACGGTCAAAGTATTATCATCTGTTAATTCCCCTAGAATGTAGTAAGAGTCTGTCTGTAAAATACTAATCTTCTTATCACTGACACTCGTCGGCAATTCTCCTAAATCTTGACCAAAATACTTAATCTTTGTTGTCCCTTGTAAGGTGTACTCTAAGCTAAAAGCGTCTTTTAGCTCAGCATCAGCAAGTGCCGCATCCCCTCGTTTGGAACCTTGACTAGCTTCCCATTTTCCATAGATTTTCTTAGCTGATTCTGAAAAACAAGCTAATATTGTCTCTTCCTCAGCACCCTTTTTTACCAGAGAATACTTATCACCTACACCAACTAAATCGTATAAAGTAATCACCTTACCATCAAAACTACCAGTCCTTTTATCACCGTCGGATGGAGTTAAAGTCAATGTTTCACCAGTCAAATCCCACTTGATATCATCTAAAGTATCCTCTTTATTAACACCATCAGAAACTGACACAGTCTTATCTTCTTTAAATTCAAAGACGAAATTGTCGCCTAAAACATAACCTGAGCTATACTGTGTCTGGTCCTTGCTAGCAACCACAACTTCCCACTCTCCTAGCAGTGCTTTTTCAGGTTTGACCTCAACCTTTGACGTCCCCGTTTGCTTATCCTCCTTTTTGGAAGGTGTATTAGACTTGCTCTGACTACAAGCAATCAAGCTCAAACTAAGAACGATAACCAGACCAGCTGATAATATTTGGCGTAACTTCATTTTTAAACCTCCTTCTTTACTTCGAATCTTCTGTTACTGGAGGTTGTTCTAACTCTTTAAATTTACCATCCTTAACTTCAACGTAACCATCATCTTTATAGGCTTTAATTGTTTTTGATAGACTAACACCATCAGTCCCTGTTAAGGACGTTTGGGACTCCAGTTGAGTGAACTTTTCAAAATCGATTTTGTTATAATCAAATTTTACCGTTAAAGTTACCATCTTACCGTTATATTCAGTGGAATAGTCAATGCCTTCCATACCACCAAATTCTTTCTTAAATAATTCAGCTAAAGTTTTTTCAAACACCTCCTGATCTTCTATACCCGAACTAGTAAAGTCACGTGTGGTAACCTCTTCCGCATAAATAACATGATCATCTCCAGACTTATGTCTAAAAATAATACGATTATCCACTGTATCTTCAATTTTTTGAAGATATACTGTCTCAATCTCAGAAGAAGTCTTCCCAGCATCATTATCACTCTTGCATTGTGTCATCAAACTAAAGATGCCAAAAGCTACCGTAAGCAGGGCGCCAATAATACGAAAAATCGGACTCCGTCTTCTTTGTTTTCTCATGATAATCCCTCCTTTAAGAATAATGATTATATTACCTTTTTAATTTAGTTTATCACACACGTAAGTATAAATATCAGATTTATACTTATCGTCAATGACATCAACCATTATCTTTTTATCGTCAATTAAAGAAATAGAAATTGTATAGCCCTCCACATCAATGAGCCCACTGTCCTTGGATATATTGTAGGTCACACCTACATATTTCTGACCTTTATAGATAACATCTGCACTTAAATCATCATAGAAAGATATTTTCAAATCATGACTTATTCCCGCTTCATGTGAAGCCCGCGTCCTATAAGTCTTAGACTCCCATTTTCCTAATAATTTAATCAGACTCTTGGCCATATAGGGTTTAATATAGCTCGAAGCAGTTCCTTCTCTAGCAAAAACCAATGACAACTTTGTACCGTAGACAAAATCATCAAAAAGTAAAACATTATCCGCAACCTTTGCCTCCAGAGCGTTATCTTTTTGACTAATCTTAATCCTCCCCTCCTCAAGTTCCCAAGTAACGTCTCTTTCTTGCTTGTTCATTTTGAGTATTCCTTGATGATCAGCTTTTAATTTTAAGCTAATGCCCTCACCAAACGAATCTTTTATCTTAACTGGTATATCCTCTCCACCATAATAAACTAGTAACCACGTTCCTACAAAGTCAGTATCTTTTGATTGAACTGTTACCAATTTTATCGTTTTTTCTTCACTTTGACTTATCTGCTTTGTTGATCCATATTTAGTTGCTAGACTTGTTCGACAAGCAATAAACAGTGAAGATGCTGCTAATAAAAATAAGAATAAGAAAATAGGTACTATTCGACTTTTCATTTTTATCCCTCTTCACTTCTAAGTATACTCTCTTCTAATCAAAATACTAGATATGTCATAAAAATATCAATGACAAAACAATGACAAGCTATTAACATTCATTTATTTTGAATTTACAATTTACAAATAAATCTCTGCTATGATATAATATTAAGAACATAGTGTTCTGATTCTATAAAAAATTACTTTATCGACAACTTTTGATATTTAGGAGATTTATAATTATGAAAGAGGACAATATATTTGTTAGTAAGGTCAACTTTTTGCTAACGGTTCTAGGGGCTAGCAATTCAGATATTGCTCACATGATTGGGGTTGACCCTTCAAATATTAGTCGTTTGAAAACAGGAAAAAGACTTCCTGCAAAAAACAGTTCTAGTATTAGTCATTTTATTGAGGGAGTTTATCTTTTCGCTTTACAACATCAGAAACTCTCCATCCTGGAAAGAATTTTTGATAATCAAAATTCTCTAGATGAGAAGTCACTCAAAACAGCTCTACAAAACTGGCTCTTTAACGATGACAACGTACCTAACTTATTTCCAAAACAGACAGAAAATAATCTACGATTTTTTGGTGAAAAATTAGATGCGGTGATGAATTTACTTGGCCTCTCTAATCGTCAAATGGCTAAAATCTTAAACACTGACCCCTCCTACATTAGTCATTTTAGAACAGGTACTCGAACACCTAAACTCACAAATCAGCTTATTCAGGATATTTGTTTACTACTTGCAGAGCAGCTTATCCAACAAAATAAATTAATCGATTTTCAAAAGCTTCTGCTAAGCAAGGAAATCCTACCTGCACAACCAGACAAACTTAGGGAGACTCTATTTGTCTGGTTTGGCAACATCACACCTCTCACCGCTCAATCTCCGATTATAGATTTTGTTAATTATCTGGATAGCTTTGAAATAGAGAATTCCGAAAATATTCCAGATATTGATCCAAGCGCTTTTAAAGAGTTTTATCAGCAGCAAAGTCAATATTATAAGTATGAAGGATTCCGTCAAGCTACCCTTCGTTTTCTGATAGATGCCGCAGAAAACAAAGGGGAATTATGGCTCTACTCAGACCAAGCCATGACTTGGATGTTTGAAGATAAAATATATCTAAGCAGATGGAAGGCATTGATGTGCCACTGCATAAAATCTGGTGTACAGATTAAAATCATTCATAATATTAATCGTGACAGCAGAGAAATGATTAAATCGATCGAAAGCTGGCTGCCCCTTTATATGTCAGGGATGATTCAACCCTACTATTGTAAAAAGAAACCAGATAACCGATTCTCAAATACTCTCTTTCTCTGCCCAGGTATTGCCTGCATTGAAGCAACCCATGTCCGAAACTTTGAAAATGAAGGAGTTTACAACTATCATACACAAGCAGAGCGATTGGAGTTACTAAAAAAAGAATTTCTAGGTCTTTTATATGATTGTGAACCCCTCTTGCAAATCTTCACTGAAAATGACAAGGAAAACTTCCTGTTCGCTTTCAACCATAAACCTCAAAAAACAATCAACAACCTTTTGCCAACTCTTTCTCTTGCAACCATGCCAGAAAAACTGATGCAAGATATAGCCAAAACCTCAGCCCTATCTTCTGCAGAGAAGCTCCATTTTAAAACACTCTGGAAGCTGCAAAAGGATCAACTCCGCTATGCTTTGGAAAATGGCCATGTCTTTGAATTCCTCCCTCTCCAAAATCCCATCACAGACAACATTCCTATTGATTGTCAAAATATTATTCTGTCTCAGGAAATTAATTATTCACCAAAGCAATATAATTTGCACCTGAAGCAGATTTTAAAAATTTCTCAGGAGCACTATAACTTCTTTCCTGTTCCTCTGAATCAAAAAATCTTCGAACATGTTCAACTAATCATTGGCTCACAGCAGGTCATGGTTATGAAAAGAAATAACCCCCGCATTGTCTTTCTCTTCACACATCCTTTGATGTTGAAAGCGTTTAATGATTATATTGAGCAATTAAAGAATAAGCACGATTACTATAAAGAGGAAACGAACCTTCTCCTTAAAAAATATTTAGACTGTTCTTTAGCTGACTAGATCATTTTTATAGTCAATAACACTCTGAATAACAGACTTCGAATACTTAATCAATTCAAAGGTGATCTTGGCATCAACAATAGCAGCCAATGCTCTTTTATTGTTGATGCTTTTCGTTTTGCTTCAACACTTTTGTTAAGGCTGAGGATAGAAAAAAGGTAATTCAAACTTTTAATACTCCTTACTTCAAATATTAAAAGTTTGAAAAGAGTTCTATTTGCCACACATTTAAATTTTTTAAAAACCTACTATCGTAGCCTTTCAAAGGATCTTTTGTAAATAAAACAGCAGCAAAGATAAATTATGTCGAATCTTTCTTTGTTGCTTATCCTAGTAAGTTTTATGCACTTATTCAAACATATGAATTCACTAATCAAATAGACATGCAGGGGTACTTTTGTTAGTGTAGGGAGACCTACCTTGTCATCTTACCTTTCTCAATACCTATCCTACATCTGATAGATCTTTCCGACCTCATTAAACAGGCAGCTATGGTAGGGGAACACAGCCACATTCTTGTCGCATTTTCGTATTGCTTCTTTGAACAGGTGGATCTCGCGCTTGGCCTGCTCGATATTCAGGCTAGCCGTCGGATCATCGGCTAGAATAATGTCTGGGTTCTTGTAGAGGGCCTGGACATTAGTCACCCGTGGCTGAACAAAATCTCTTTGAATGCTAGAAACAAAATCCACTCCTTCAAATGAGAAACTATTTTCATGTCATGCTTTTACTAGATGAAAGCATATTTCCCGTCAATCTAGGGGAAGATTAGTTAGCAGCGTGATATTGGAGAACTATCCCTCATGACGAGTTCCTGAAAATCCAATTGGTTAAAATAAACTTTAATTAATTGATATAGTGGGAGTCGTATCGGCTTCTTCTATTGAAACCTTACATCGAGCAATGTTTTTACGATTCTTACATTCTACAGACGACGCTTTCTCGCATGACTCTTTACAAATGTGTGGTATTTGTAGTATGGATAATTCGATTTAAGATGGTACTCTAAAGGACTCACTTACAGCACCACCCCAATGGATAGTTTCAAAACTTGACAGTAAATCTCTTTTTCAGTATAATGAAAGTGAACAACGTTCATATTGAGGTGACCAAATGAATACAGTTGTAACGTCAAAAGAGAAAATATTAAAAACGAGCCGAGAGCTGATTCAAGAGCAGGGCTGGTCTGCGGTCAGCATTCGCTCGGTCGCGGCTGCCTGCGAGGTATCGGTAGGCTCTATCTACAATTATTTTGATTCCAAGACAGACTTAATCAGTTCTACCGTGGAAAGTGTCTGGTGCGAGATTTTTCACCGCCCCGAAGATGCTGCCGTATTTCAGGATATTCAGGCCTGTGTGACATGGATTTACGAACGAATGGCCTACGGCTGCAAACAGTATCCTGGCTTTTTCACTCTGCATTCTCTCGGCTTCATGCGGGAAGACAAAGCTGACGGCAAGCAGCGGATGCAGCAGACTTGGCAGCATATTTTAGCTGGCTTGTGCTCTGTCTTGAAACAAGATGTCAACATTCGGGCAGATGCTTTCACGGAAGACTTTACCGCAGAAAAATTTGCGGATGTCTTATTTTCCCTAATGATTTCGGCTCTACTGCGGCAAGACTATGACCCCTCAGCCGTGCTGGAGATTATCCGCCGAACGCTTTATTAAAATTCCTACTGAATTGTGGGAAATTTTTATCCAGTAAATTGAACGTTGTTCAGAAAGGAGCTATTTCATGAAGGTAAAACGAAATACCTTGCTACTTATCGCCTGTCTTGTATGGACCACAGCAGGTTTTAACATCCTTCGCATTGGACTTTTAGCCTATCCTGCCTATCAAGGAATAGTAAATTATCTGCTGACCGCACTGGTTTTCGCTGTGTTTCAAATCTTTATTTTCGGCAAACTGGTCAAAAAGCATACAAGCAGGATTCGTGCTTATCAAGAAGAACGCCACTTTTTTCTCAAATTCTTTGACGGAAAATCCTTTGCTATCATGGCGATGATGATGACCGTCGGTATCTGGTTACGGTCAAGCGGTTTTGCACCAGAGCGATTTATCGCGTTTTTCTATACCGGTCTGGGAGCTTCTCTTTTACTGGCAGGGCTCTTGTTTGGCTTTAACTTTGGCAAAGCGATATTTGCCGCTGACAAAGAAAGATAGTGAATAATTTAAGAAAAGAGGCGATTAATTGATGCAAGCAATCGTAGAAACACTTTTTGACGCTGTCTATCTGGTAGCCGTCATGACCATTGGCATCCTGATGATTCGTAAAAGCAAGAGAAATTCTCAATTCCGTTTATTCGGATGGATGGCGGTGGTACTGGGAGCAGGTGATTCTTTCCATCTGATTCCCCGTGCGCTGGCACTATGCACCACTGGACTTGGACAATTTACCGTTCCTCTAGGTCTTGGAAAGTGGATTACCTCCGTCACCATGACCGTCTTCTATGTGCTGCTTTACTATGTCTGGCAGCAGCGGTATCAAGTCAAAGGGCAGAATGGTCTGACTGCCGTCGTGTACGCTTTAGCTGGTGTACGGATTCTGCTTTGCATGATGCCGCAGAATCAATGGTTAAGTTCCGACTCCCCTCTTTCTTGGGGCATCTATCGCAACATTCCCTTTACGCTAATGGGTTTATTAATCATTGTGTTCTTCTATCAGAGTACAAAGGAACACAGGGATCAAGCCTTCCGCTGGATGTGGCTGACTATTGTGCTCAGCTTTGCTTTTTATATCCCAGTAGTGCTATGGGCAGATACTCTTCCTCTGGTCGGGATGCTGATGATTCCCAAGACCTGTGCCTATGTTTGGACAGTGTTCATCGGATATTTTGCAATGAAAAAAGAATGTGAGTAAAGAAAAATGAACTTGAAACGATACATGAACGCCTCTATGCTCTATGCCATCCTTGCTATGGCGGGAGGTGTGTTTTACCGCGAATTCACTAAATTCAATAGTTTTACTGCCAAAACCTCCCTCGGAGTCGTGCATACACACTACTTCCTGCTGGGCATGGTCGTCTTCCTTTTGTTGCTCCTGCTAGAAAAGAACTTTTCCTTTACTGGAGCAAAGACGAAGCGTCTGTTGCTGACTTATCATATCGGTCTGAACCTAACTGCTGTGATGCTTGTGGTGCGGGGTGTGACGCAAGTATTAGGAGTGGCTCTCTCCTCTAGTATGAGTGCGGTAATCTCCAGCATCGCTGGGATTGGACATATCCTGCTTGGAGTCAGTTTGCTGCTCTTGTTGCTACAAGTCAAGCGCAGTATGTCAGAGATGCGCTAGATTCTCCTAATATTATTCCTGATTATCGGACATTCTCAGCGAAGCGGTAGACCGAGAATAATCGTCACTTTATGTCATTAGGGAAACTTATTCCCTAGAAATGTCATCCTTGCAACCTATTGCTTCGAATATTTGTGATTAACTGAGCAGTCACCACAACAGTGGCTGCTTTTTTCTGCTCTGAGAATCTTTCATATTATAAGTACCCCCGATATGGAGAATGAGTATCGCAACAATTTAGCTCTGGCACTATTTTAAAAATATAAACCAACATGTTCGAGAGAGAAAATGAGAATTTTTCACCACCTTGAAAATTCGTCCAATGCTTTTAAGTCTACATTTACTACCAAGTTAAAAGACCAACTGTCACATAACAGCTGGTCTTTTCTCGTTTAGAGAGTTTTGCGTTTCTTAGCGGCTTTGGAAAAAGCAATATCCTGAATCTGATCATAGCGCAGGAATTGCTGAATAAGCTCCCTATCGCTTACCTCAGGATTCAAATCAATTACATAGTCTAGCTTGATGGTCTTCTTTGCAGCCGACTGGATAGAGGTCAACTCAACCGACTTGCAGGCCGTTTCAAAGAGAGCTTCAAAAAGAACTTCATAGTCGAAATCAGCCGGAATCTGAATCTGAACATAGCGTCTGGTCTGACTGACAGAGCTAAAGGTCATCTTTTCAAAGAGCAGCCAAACTAAGGAAATAAAGAGAGTAAAGACGATTCCCAGAGTTACAAAGCCCATACCTGTCGTAATCCCAATCGCTGTCGCCATAAAGATAGCCAAGAGCTCCTTGGAGCCTCCTGCTGCCGATCGGAAGCGAATCAGACTGAAGGTCCCCGCTACGGCGACACTGGTACCCAGATTGCCATTAACCAAAAAGATGATCATAGAAACAATCGTCGGCAAAAGGGAAAGAGTGATGACAAACTCTTTGGTATAGATGGTCTGGTGCTTATAGACCTTGGCCAAAACGATTCCCAAAACTAAGCTGATTGCCAGAGAAAAAAGTAGAGCTAAGAGATTAATCTTTACCTCAGCTGAGGAATAAATACTGTTAAATAGCTGATCAAGCATAGGCTATCCCTCCTTAGGACTTGAGCGTTTGAGCCATTCTTTCCTTCATTTTTAGATAGGCTCTGCCATATTTTGAGAAGGACTGCTCCTCAATGCCGTACTTGTTTAAGATATCGGCCAACCACTGAGGATATTGACCGGAAATTTTGATTTCCATAATCACCTGACCCTCCTCCAATAAAGGTAAACCATAGCGGCCTGAAGTTAAGTCTACATCATAATCTCGGTAACGGATATTGGAATCGACCGTCACACGAACTTTTTTGTCTTCTAAGCCCTTCCTCGAATAGCGCTCATAGCTAATTACCATTTTTGGCTTCAAGTCCACATAGCGCTCCTGTAGCTCTTCCACTTCTGCCTTAACACGTTCGTCAGAAATAGTCTGATCTGCTAGACCGTTCTCAATATAGTTGACAACAGAGGTTAGATTTGAAACTAGACGGTATTTAAAACCTACTTCATCACATTTTTTCTTGATTTCCAAGAATACCTGACTATCATCTGTTGGTTCTTCCACATAAGTTCGCATCCGCAACTTTTCACGCCCGCCTTTTTTGGCAATCGAATCCTGAATCATCTGGAAATCATCATTATCAAAATATACATTGGAAATTGTCGAAGTCGCATAATCGTCTGGAATCAGGTAAGCCTGCATCTCAGCCTCTAGCAGAGCAAGCGTTGCTCGGTCTAGAATATACTTGGTTTCGATACGTTGGAAGTTTGTTTGGATTTGCTTTTGTTTCATTTAAATTCTCCTTTTATTCTACAAATGTAGTTTGTTCTTTTAAAAGAAAGAGAGCTTCCGCTCTACATCTCACAAGCATCTGGCTAAACTTTATCTGTCTTCTCCTTTCCTAACAGTATTTTCAAAAGACTTTCTACAATTGTAGTTTATAGTTATATTCTACACTTGTCGTTCTTGGAAGTCAAGAGCCAAATGAGTGATTTTTCTAAAAAAATGAACGAGTCTCCTCTAATAATTAAAGAAAAGCAAATTTAGGTTAGAAAACGGACTGAAAGATTGTTGGTGCGAACAGCTGAGGTTCGTTAAGGAGATCTAACATCAACTTTTCAAAGAACCTGAGAA
Organism: Streptococcus sp. Marseille-P7376; assembly: GCF_902460385.1. Classification (NCBI taxonomy): domain Bacteria; kingdom Bacillati; phylum Bacillota; class Bacilli; order Lactobacillales; family Streptococcaceae; genus Streptococcus; species Streptococcus sp. Marseille-P7376. The sequence continues at coordinate 43,552 of NZ_CABPTS010000013.1, read as the reverse complement.
GATAAAAAAATCTACTAGCCCAAGTTTTTAAGAAACTTAGACCAGCAGAATTCTTTTATCTAATCATCGTCATCATCGTCATCGTCTTGATCATCATCAGTATCTGGATCATCCTGAGAAACCGTATTCTGGGCAGGGGGCTGTACTGTTGTCGCGCCGGCACCAGTTCCCGTACTATAAGAACTGGCTGTTCCCGTCTGTCCTGTGACTGGAGTTTCATGGTTGGCTGGATTGGCTCCAGTAGCCGATGAGGAAGGACTGACTTCTTTCTCGACTGTCACTGTCTTTTCGATAGTGGTGTGCTGCTTGGACTGGAGAAGCTTCCCATCCTTGGCATTGATAATAATCTCATGAACTGTCTGTTCGTGAGAAAAACGAATTTTATAAGTATCTTTTTCACGCACAACCTGCAGGTCTTTAACATCCTTTTCAGCAAGAGACAGTTCTTTTAGGGCCGCAGTTAGAGCTTGACTCTGGCTGAGCCCTTGAGACTGCTTCTGACTGGTCACCAGCTTGCTCTTCTGCACTTGGACATCTGGACTTTCAAAGGCAAAGACCGAGCTAGACAGCAGCAAAAGGAAAGGAGCTGCCACTATAAAGGCAGTGGATAAAAACTTTTTAGGCAGGCGACTATCCATAATGCCAATAATCCGCCGCTTAAGATTAAACTTGTCGGAGTAAAAGCAAGTCGTCAGGGCGATAGGGCTCTTTTTGCTACGATCGATCATGGTCAGAATCGTTTCGCCATAAAAAGTACGATACTCCGTGTCTCGGCTACTTAGAACATCATAGTCACAGTACATTTCTCCTACTTCTTGCATCTCCCGACAGGCAAAGCGAACAACTGGGTTAAACCAATGCAAGCTCCTAGCAAGAATCCCTAAGAGATTGACCAAAATATCTCGGTGCTTGTAGTGAGTCAGCTCATGCTTGAAAATCAACTGCAGTTCTTCTTCTGTATAGTCCAGTTCTGGCAACACAATCAAAATGTCTCTGAATCCAAGTAACATCGGACTTTGAGTCATAGGATAGTGAAGCAGACGAATCTTGCTGTTAATCCCCATTTCCTGCTGAACAATCGGCAACTGAGCAAGCGTTCCCTCGTCTTGAACTTCTGTCCCCCAACGCTGCAACATCTTTCTGAAGCGAATATAGGAATAAACATACCTACCTAAGCTAAAGGCAAAGCCGACCAGCCAGACAACAAAGAGAATTTCAAACCACGGTAGCCTTAAAAAAGCCTCCCACAGATTTGACTGGGCAGCTTTTTCAGCTACTTGCGAACTTCCTTGTGCTCCATCTGTCCCAACAGCAGTGACTGCCGTCTGAACAGCCGGTCCAGCATTCAGCCGAATCAAGCCTGAGCCCAATTGGGGACGAAATGGGACAAGAAAACTCAGCAGGACCAGAAACCAGATAAAATATTTGACCCTGACCGAAATCTTGGTCTTTAAAGCCGCAAAAAGAAGACTTAGCAAAAGAACCAAAATTGATGTCGAAAGACTGGTCAGCAGGAAGGACAAAAGGAGCTGTTTCATGGCTATTACCTCATCTTACTCTTTCTGATTCAGGAGATTACGCAACTCATCTAGTTCATTTTCTGAAAATGAATTAGACGAAAAAAGTGTTTTGACAAAACCACCCATGGAATGACCGCTGTAGCGCTTCAGGAAGTCTGACGTTTCCACTTCTAGGTATTCCTCCTCCGAAATCAAGGCTGTGTACTGCCTTTCACGCCCCTTGCGGACGCTTTCTAAAAATCCCTTTTCCGTCAAGCGTGCTAAGACCGTCAACAAAGTTTGAGGTTTCCAATGGTTGTCTTCTCCCAATTTTTCCATGATTTGGGCTGAAGTCGTTGGGTTTGGCAAATGCCAAATAATCTTTAAGATAGCAAATTCACCATCTGGCAAACGTTTCATTGAACTTTTCATTGTTTTTATATACTTTCTAAAGGCTATTTCTAACTTTATTCTACACATGTCTAACAAAAAAGTCAATCATTATGTAAAAAAATAGCGGGAAATCACTATTTCCCGCTCCTTTTTAGAAAAATAAACTCAGCAAAGTCAACATTGCCAAACCACCCTGCTTGAGCAGAATTTTCGGATCGCTGGTAACTGCACCATAAGCCGCTACTAAGATGATATAAACCATAAAAATTCCCAGCCAAACTGGATTAGGCTGCACAAAGGCCGCAATTAAAACCAAAATACCCAGCAGACCATTATAAACTCCTTGGTTTTTGAAAAGAGTATTGACCGACTTCTGCTCTAACTCCTCTTGAGACATACCAAAGGCCCGTGCTGTCGTAGCTGAAGTCGTTGCGATAGTCTCTAAGTACATAATATAGAAAAATTCCAAGGCAACCAAACTTGCCAAAATCAGTGTAAAAATAGACATTTTCTTCTCCTTATAGAAATTTATGACGAAAAGAAGTATAACATAGCGCTAGAATTTAGTACCAATAAAGAGGTAAATTATGTTAACCTATGATTTAATTGTCATCGGCTTTGGTAAGGCCGGTAAAACATTGGCAGCCAAAATGGCGACTCAAGGAAAAAAAGTTGCTTTGATTGAGCGTAGCAAGGTCATGTACGGAGGAACCTGTATCAATATCGCCTGCATCCCAACCAAAACTCTGCTTGTCGCAGCTGAAAAAGGCCTAGCTTTCGACTAAGTCATGGCTGAAAAGAACGCTGTAACCAGCCGTCTCAACGAGAAAAACTACGCAGCAATCAGTGGCGCTGGTGTCGACATCATGGATGCGGAAGCTCATTTCCTTTCAAATAAGGTCATCGAAATCACAGCTGGCGATGAAAAAGAGGAACTGACTACTGAAACTATTGTCATCAATACTGGTGCAGTTTCCAATGTCCTGCCAATTCCAGGACTGACTGAAACCGAGCATGTCTATGACTCAACTGGCTTCCAGAACAAATGTCTTGGGATGTGGAAACAGTCAGGGAAGTGACTGTTTCAATCGGAAGATAGAGATGAGCTTTATTGCTCAAGATTTCGATTCCAGAAAGATCCTAGCTATCCTAGACGGACGGACACAAGTAACGATTCGCAATCACTTTCTGCGCTATTCCAGACAGGTCCGAAACCAAGTTAAAGTCATTACCATGGACATGTTTAGTCCCTACTACGATATTGCCAGAAAACTATTTCCAAACGCTAAAATCATCCTCGATCGTTTTCACATTGTACAACATCTTAGCCGGGCTATGAGTCGTCTTCGCATCCAAATTATGAATCAGTTGGATCGAAAATCGTACGAATACAAAGCGCTGAAACGCTACTGGAAACTGATCCAACAAGACAGTCGGAAACTCAGCGATAAACGCTTTTAGCGCCCAACTTTTCGCTTGCACTTGACCAACAAAGAGATTCTAGAAAAGCTTCTCTCTTACTCTCAAGAACTCAGAGAACACTATGAAATCTACCAGCTCTTACTCTTTCATTTCCAAGAGAAACAGACTGATCATTTCTTTGGACTCATTGAAGATACCATTTCTTATGTAAATCCTATCTTTCAGACTGTTTTTAAAACCTTTCTCAAGGACAAAGATAAAATTATCAACGCTCTTGAACTCCCTTACTCAAATGCAAAACTGGAGGCTACTAACAACCTCATCAAGGTTATCAAGCGCAACGCTTTTGGCTTTCGGAATTTTGAAAACTTCAAAACTAGAATCCTCATCGCTTTGAATATCAAAAAGGAGAGAACCAATCCGGTCCTCTCCAGATGTTAGCTGACATCGACCCACTACAGTTGACAAAGAGCCAAGAAAATGACCTCTAGCTTTACTCGGCTAGAGGTCTGACTTACCTTGCTGATATTTGAGAACATTCAGTTCATCTCATTCGGAACTGAACAACAACTTGATTGTTGATTATTTAATTTATTAAATTTTTAATTCCTTTAACCGCTAATGATTTTCTTTTATCTTAGCATCAGAAACATTTATAATAAAGCAACTATTGATTAACATCTTGAAGTCTGAAAACCATCTAAAAGCTTCTACTTTCTATCCCACCGTCATAATCAGATAAGCTAAGCAGGCCTATCTAATGATTTAACCAATAGTCCAGTAAAGCAACTACTTATATGTTATAAACATCTATATTTATCAGCAAAGCAAATCGAATGCGAAATTAATTTTTTCCTTTCCCTATCTTTACTTATATTATACTCCTCTGCACAGAAAAATGCAAGCGTTTACAATCAAAAAATATAAATTTTTTAAATAATTTTTGCAACTAAAAAGAGCTGAAAATATCAGCTCACAATCTTATTCAAATAAGCTATAATAGTCAGCTATGGTCAGCTTGGCCTTTTCTTCCTGCTTGAGGTCTTGGATGATCTGACCTTCCTTCATGACAATCAGCCGGTTGCCGTATTTGAGGGCATCTTCCATGTGATGAGTAATCATGAGGGCCGTCAGTTGGTCTCTTTGGACAAAGTCATCAGTCAGCTCCATAAGGGCAACACTGGTTTTTGGATCCAGCGCTGCCGTATGCTCGTCTAAAAGAAGCAGTTCTGGGCGCTTGAGGGTCGCCATCAGCAGACTTAAAGCCTGTCTCTGACCACCAGAGAGAAACTCTATCGGCGTATCCAGATGTTTTTCCAGACCATTGCCAATTTTATCGATGGTCTCCTGAAATTCCTGCCGGTGGCTATTCAGCCGACGAGGGACTAGACCGCGCGATTCGCCACGAAACTTGGCAATCAGAAGGTTTTCTGCCACCGTCATCCGAGGAGCCGTTCCCATCTTGGGATCTTGAAAGACCCGCGACAGATATTTAGCTCTCTTTTCAGGAGAAAAGTTGGTTACATTTTCGCCTAATATATAAATGCTTCCGCTGCTCAGAGAGAGCGTACCGGCAATGACATTAAAAAGAGTTGATTTCCCTGCTCCATTGCCACCCAAAATCGTGATAAAATCATGCTCATGAATCTCCAGCGAAACATCGTTTAGGATGACCTTTTCTTCATCAAAGCCGTTATTGACCCGCTTGCTGGCATTTTTTAATTCTACAATCGCTGTCATTTGCTTAACTTAGCTCCTTTAAAGAATTTATTTTTCAAGGTCGGAATCATGAGGCAGACCGCCAAGATAACCGCACTATAGAGGCGGAGATAACTCGTGTTGAAACCAAGAGCGATGACACCCCAAATCAGAAACTGATAGGCAATCGCACCAACTACAATGGTAATCAGACGTTCAGCCAAGGTCAGGCTCTTAAAGAGAACTTCCCCGATAATCAGACTAGCCAAACCGACGACGATAACCCCAATCCCGCGGGATACATCAGCATAGCCTTCCTGCTGGGCAATCAGAGCACCAGACAAGGCAATGACGCCATTGGATAAAATCATGCCCATCAATTCCATGCGTCCAGTATTGATACCGAAACTACGTGCCATATCAGGATTATCTCCAGTCGCGATATAAGCCTGCCCTAGCTTGGTATCTAGGAAAAAGAGCAGGGCTGCAATGACCAGACTGACAAAAATCAAGCCTGTCAGGAGATTGTTTATGTCTCCAGAGAAGGGCAAAAAGTCCTGAATCTGCCGAGTTCCCAGCAGACCTAGGTTAGCCCGCCCCATGATCATCAGCATAATGGAATGGCAAGAAGTCATGACCAAAATCCCTGATAGCAGGGTTGGAATCTTACCCTTGGTATAGAGAAGCCCTGTCGCCAAACCTGCTAGACAGCCTGCCAGTACCGCAGCTGCCGTTGCCAAGAAAGGGTTCATCCCTTTGGTAATCAAGGTGACGGCTACCGCCCCACCCAAGGGAAAGGAGCCTTCTGTCGTCATATCTGGAAAATTCAAAATCCGAAAGGTCATGAAAATCCCCAGACCCAAAATGGCCCAGACCAGCCCTTGTGAAATAATGGAAAGAATCATCTTATTGTCCTAACTAAATTAAAATCGTATTCTATTTTAACATAAAAAAGCAGCCAATTTCAATGTTGACGCGCAAACAAAGAAATTGGCTCACTGACTATTCACTTAACCACCGTCATCCGTCCTGTGTCCACATCGTAAACTGCCCCTGAGATTTCTACATCGTCCGGAATCAGCGGCGACTGCCGCAGCAATTTCATATCTTCACGTACACTTTCCACCACATCTGTAAAGGGCAGAAAATCCTGACCGCTGACATCGACACCCAGCTCTTTGTTGAGATAGGCTACAAACTCCTCATTCTTAAAGGTCTGTGCTCCGCAGTCTGTATGGTGCAAGACCACGATTTCCCGCGTTCCTAGCTGCTGCTGAGAGATGACCAGCGAGCGAATTATGTCCTCCGTGACCCGGCCGCCAGCATTCCGCAAAATATGTGCATCCCCAAGAGCCAGACCCAGAGCCTGAGCCACGTGGAGCCTAGAGTCCATGCAAGTTACAATGGCTACTCTGGTTTTTGGCTTGATAGGGAGATGTGCTGTTCCATGCAGATCAACATAAGCTTGATTGGCCTTCATAAAATTTTCAAAATAAGACATTTTCACCCTCATAGATACTTTGATATTCAAATAATTTTCTCTTATCTTACCATCTTTTCGGTCATTTGTCAGCTGTTAGCTTTTTTATAAAAAAGCTAGGACAGATAAATTCAGCACCTGTCCTAGTTTGTCTTTTTATGAGCTTTTTGGAATATACTTGCTGAGTGAGCCTGCAAAGGTTTGAAGATTCAAGCTTTGAACATAGATTTCTCCAGTACCTCGGAAGGTATTGACTACGCCTTCTCCCGTTCCGATAGACTGCCAGAAGCTATTTTCCAGATGGATATTATAATCCAAAGACTGGCTCCAAGCTACTACATGGGCATTGTCAATGGTCACTTCTTGGTTATTCAGTTCAATTTTCTTAATAGATCCAAAAGCATTGGCCAAAAGTGTGCCTTGCCCTTGGGTCGTCATAACAAAGAGACCGCCCTGACCGCCAAAGAGAGCCTTGCCAACAGACTGGCGCTCCATCGTATAGTAAGCCGTACCATCAAGAGCCAGAAAAGCTCCGTCATTGAGCCGATACTGCTTCTCTCCCAGATAAAGAGGAATGACCTGACCAGGAGCATCCGGCGCCAGAGCCAAAAAGCCATTATCCGACTGAGCGACCGCCTGCGTGATGAAGGTGCTTTCGCCAGACACCATCGAACGCCCGACTGCTTTGACAAAGCGTCCCAAACCAGAACCGCTAGCATTGAGCTGGGTGTTCAAGGTTACATTAGGCGTGTGGTAGACCATACTGCCACGCTGAATAAAGACTGTCTCACCTTGATTTAGGTGCAAGTCAACGAGTGGGAATTGCATATTGCTATCCATGGAAAATCTCATGATCTTACCTCCGTATTTTTATATGATTAGATTATAACATTGGAAAAATATTTTTGCAAACAAAAACTAGTCTGACAATAAAATTTAGCCAAAAACCTTTTTCAGAACTTCTCCAATCGTTGTCACACCGATAACTTGGATATTGTTCGGAACCTTGAGACCATTCAGAGAGTTTTTAGGAGCGTAAACCTTGGTGAAACCCAGTTTTGCTGCTTCGTTGATGCGCTGCTCGATGCGGTTGACCCGACGGATTTCGCCAGTCAGACCAATTTCACCGATAAAGCACTCTTGAGGGTTGGTCGGCAGATCTTTGTAGCTGGAAGCAATGGCTACCACCACCGCCAAATCAATAGCTGGCTCATCTAGCTTGACACCACCAGCTGATTTGAGGTAAGCATCTTGATTTTGCAGGAGGAGCCCTGCTCGTTTTTCTAGAACAGCCATGATGAGGCTGGCTCGGTTAAAGTCCAGACCAGTCGTGGTCCTCTTAGCATTGCCGAACATGGTCGGTGTCACCAAAGCCTGCACCTCAGCTAAAATCGGCCGCGTCCCTTCCATGGTCACAACGATGGAAGAGCCTGTCGCACCATCCAGCCGCTCTTCTAGAAAGACTTGGCTGGGATTGACAACCTCAACCAAACCGCTGGACTGCATTTCAAAAATGCCAATCTCATTGGTTGAACCAAAGCGATTTTTAACTGCCCGTAAAATACGGAAAGTGTGTTGGCGTTCGCCCTCAAAATAAAGCACGGTGTCCACCATATGCTCTAGCGTGCGGGGGCCAGCTAAGGTTCCTTCCTTGGTCATGTGACCAACGATAAAGGTCGCGATATTATTGGTCTTAGCCAACTGCATGAGCTCAGCCGTCACTTCTCGTACCTGAGAAACAGAGCCTTGAACACTGGAAATTTCCGGCGACATAACTGTTTGAATGGAATCGATAATCAGAAAATCTGGCTTGATTTTCTCAATCTCCGTACGGATATTTTGCATATTGGTCTCGGCGTAGAGATAAAATTCACTGTCAATATCACCGAGCCGTTCCGCCCGCAGCTTAATCTGCTCAGCTGATTCCTCCCCGCTGACATAAAGGACGGTGCCCTGATGAGAAAGCTGGGTGGATACTTGCAGAAGCAGAGTGGACTTACCAATACCGGGATCTCCGCCAATCAGGACCAGACTGCCAGGCACTACGCCACCACCCAGCACACGATTGAACTCGTCCATGTCCGTCTTGGTCCGGTTGACATCAATCGAAGTGACCTCAGCCAGCTTCATAGGCCGAGTCTTTTCGCCCGTCAAGGAAACGCGGGCATGCTTGACCTCAGCAGCCTCTACCTCCTCAACAAAAGAAGACCAAGAGCCACAGTTGGGACAGCGGCCTAGATACTTGGGCGAATGATATTCACAATTTTGACAGACAAAGGTTGTTTTTTTCTTAGCGATGAGATATCTCCTTTATTATTTCTAATTCACATTCAATAAACTGGCAGAAATCAATAGTTTCATCTGGCACAAACTGACGGATGAGCATGCGATGGGCTACAACGACTACTGTCTGGTAGTCACGATACTTTGCCATACATTCTACAAAACGAGACTTCATCTGCTCAGCTGTCTCATACTGAATAGGACTACTGGAGAGCAAGGCTCCATTATTTTCTAAAAACAGGCTTCGAGCTTTTTCAAAGTTCTCTCTTCCCGTTTCATAAACCTGCCATTCATGCAGCAAAGGCTCCACAAAAAGCGGTAGTTGGCGGTCTCGAATCAGATAGGAGGCCGTCTCCAAAGCCCGCGTCACAGAAGAGGAAATCAGAATTTCCGCCTGTTCCAGCAAAGGATTAGCAGCAGCCTCTGTCGCCATCCGACGACCAGCAACTGACAAAGGAGCCAAATCTAATCCAAAACCAGTATAACCAGCCTCTTCCAAGAGTGAATAATCTGGTTCTCCATGGCGCACAAAAATCACTTTCATCTCAATGCCCAGTAGAGCCAAATCCGCCTGTCCGCACACCTTCCGCTTCATCTCCATCTGCAATCAAAAATGGTGCAAAGACAGCCTGGACCACACGTTCCCCCACTTCGAGGACGACTTCCTGATCTGTGATGTTTTTCATCTGAGCAAAGATATGCCCTTCATTTCCAGGATTGCCGTAGTAGTCACCATCAATAACCCCAACGGAGTTAATTAAAACCAGACCTTTTTTACGAGGATTGGACGAGCGGTCATAGAGGTAAAGCACCTCGCCCGGCTGCATATAGGCCTTGACACCCGTCGGAACCAGCTTAATCTCCCCCGGCGCAATGATGATGCGCTCTGCCACTTTTAAATCATATCCTGCTGCGTGAGCCGTCTCTCTCTTGGGCAGCAAATCGTCATTTGGAAAGCTGGAAACCAGCTCGAATCCGCGAATTTTCATACAGTTCTCTTTTCTATTTTTACTGTCCCTATTATACTAAATTCGCAAAAAACAAGCAAAAAAACCGCCGATTGGCGATTCTCCCTAGTATAGATCTCTGATGATCTCTCCATTATCCAGATAGGTAAACTGCTCCGTCAAATCTGATGTGAAAACTTGATACATTTCTTTAAAGCTCAAGGCCAGCGAGTGGTGATCAAGTTCCTCGCGTTTAATCCAGAACACTTCTCCTTCGTCGGACGAGACCAGCTCTCCTTCAAAACGATTGGTCTTGTAAAGAAAAACGATATAGCGCTCATCTTTTTCAGTATAAAACTGCTTGACACCACACAAGCGAGGCTCGTATATGGTCAGTCCCGTTTCCTCTTTGACTTCACGAATCACTGACTTAACAAAGGACTCCCGATGTTCAACATGACCGCCTGGAAAGCAAAGGCCGGTCCAATCATCATTTACTTTATTTTGCACTAAAATGCGGTCTCCATCGTAAACCATACACATATTTGTTAAAATAACTCGCTCCGCTCTTGACATCTCTGCTCCTCCATCTACCGACCGATTCGCTCGGCCTATTTGTGACTCATTATAACATAAAAGACATCAAATTGCTGAAAATCCAGATTGCTCAGCCTTTCCAGCAAAAAAACCGCCGATTGGGCGGTTCTTATAGGGAGATTATTATGAAAAAGAAAAGTTTTAGGATTTCATCAAATAAAGTTAGGAGGTCTTCATTTGATGGTTATATTATATAAAGCTTATCTTAAAATTACCTAAAATCAATTTCAGTTTTTATAATTCTTGCAAAAGATATTGGAAGAGCTCCAAATTGCCCTTTTCTTCGTTGATCAAAAACTCTGGATGCCACTGAAGGCCGATGATACGACTGCCATCCACAGCCTCAATCGCTTCGATGGTATTATCTCTTGGATCAAAGGCAGTTGCTCGGAAATTGGACGCCAAGTCCTTGATGCTTTGGCGATGGACAGAATTAATCTGACTCGCCTGACCAAACAAGCACTCCACAACGCTATCTTTCTCCGTGCGAATGGAGTGCGAAGTTCCAAATGGCTGCCCCTGCCAATGATTGTCAATCTGCTGATTAAGCGTGCCGCCAAAAGCAACATTTACCAACTGCAGACCGCGGCAAATCGCCATGACTGGCTTATTTTGGCGCAGAGCTTCTTTCAAGAGTGCCAACTCAAACTCATCGCGAACCAGATTGTAATCATCGCTGTCAATGGTCTTCTCCTCCCCATAAAACTGCGGGTGAACATTTTGCCCACCTGACAAAATCAGCTTGTCAATGGTTTCTACGTAATCCTGAACTAAACTTTTATCGCCAACGGGAATCACCATCGGCAGGCCACCAACCATTCGTACGCCGTCCACAAACTTGCGTGAAACAGAGGTGTGAATATTCTTTCCAGCTTCATCTACTGGACAAAGATTGGCTGAAATTCCAACAATTGTTCTGCACATACCGTGATTCCCCCTTATTTTGATATAGTATATCTTACCATGCCTTTTCTCAGTCGTCCAATAGATTTTTTTAAAGCGGGTTATAAAAAATTTTTATCAAAGACTCTGCATGTCTCTCGAATAAAAAAACTCTCGAATGCACTATAAGCACAAACGAGAGTTTGGAAAAATGTCTCAACTTTCTACTCAAATACAAACTGGTTATGATAAAGTTCTGAGTAGAAACCGCCGAGTTTGAGGAGCTGGCGATGATCGCCCTGTTCAATAACCTCTCCATCTTTGAGGACGATAATCTGGTCCGCATTGAGGATAGTTTTGAGGCGGTGAGCAATGACAAAGCTAGTTCGGCCAGCCACAATGGCTTCCATAGCCTGCTGAATCTTGCTCTCTGTTACCGTATCGACATTAGAAGTCGCTTCATCCAAAATCAAGACTTGTGGGTCAGTCAGCAGAGTTCTAGCAATGGAAATCAGCTGTTTCTGCCCAGTTGAGAAGATATTCTGGTCATCATCCACCAAAGTATCGTATTTGTCTGGCAGACTTTCGATATAGTCATGAATATGGGTCGCACGCGCAGCGATTTCGACCATCTCCTGACTGGCATCCGGCATACCGAAGCGGATATTGTCCCGAATCGTGCCACTAAAGAGCACCGAATCCTGTAGGACAATGCCCACATGGCTCCGTAGGCTGTCCAGCTCATAGTCTCGAATATCGCGACCGTCAAACTCAATACTACCACTGTCTACATCATAAAAGCGGTTGAGGAGGTTCATAATGGTCGTCTTACCTGATCCAGTCGGGCCAACAACAGCCGTCATCTTGCCCTTGGGTGCTGAAATGCTGATATCTTTTAAAATTGGCTTACCTTTCAGATAAGAGAAATCAACATTCTTGATCTCAACTCCTTCTTTAAGCTCTGTGAAAGCAGGTGCATTTTCAGACCGAACCTCTTCTGGTGCTTCAAACATTTCTTGGATCCGATCAGCGCCAGTAAAAGCAAGCTGTAAGCTCCCCCAACTGGCAGCAATCTGTATGATAGGCTGGTAGTACTGCTGAGAAAATTGAGAATAGGTTGTAATCAATCCGACCGCAACCGCAGTACCAATACTCGAATCATTCAGCAACATAGCCGAACCTACAAAAATCACAATCGCGGTGTTGATAAGACTCAGCCCATTCATAACCGGAAAGAGCAGCCCTGAGCAGGCACGACCTTTAAAAGTTGCCGAACGAACCCTATCATTTTGGGCGACAAAGCCTTTAATCACCTCCTCCTGCATACCTTGAACAATCACAGCCTTCTGGCCCGAAATTGTCTCATCCATATAAGCATTCAGTTTCCCGACCTCTTTTTGCTGGAGGTCTGTATATTTACGAGCCAGCCTGACAATCGTGATCAAGACAAGAAGGGAAACAGGCGTGCTCGCTACGGTTACCCAAGCCAAGCTTGCATTTTGGGCAAACATAATCACAACTAGAGCAATATAAAGAAAGATGTTTTTCATCACCTGAATCATGCTCTCATTCAAAGCCTGAAGAATATTGTCCAAATCACTGGTAAAGCGCGAGAGGATATCTCCATCCTGATGACGGTCAAAGAAAGAGACCGTCAACTTAGCTAACTTCCCAAAAAGGCCCTTTCTCATTTCATTGGTCGAATGAGAAATGACGCGAGACATCAAGGTCATATAAATCATGCTGGAAAGAGACAGACACAAAAAAGTGAAAAATAAATTCCACATAATGCCTCCAAATACAGTAAGAATCCTTTCTGTATTCTGATTATCGGCGAAAGCGGAGCCCAGCTCAACAAGATTCTGAACGACCTGACCAACGTAAATCGGAAAAAGAACTTGAAGCACTGTGGACAGGAGAATCATGAGGATAACTATTACAAATGACAGTTTGTAGTGTTTAAAATACTGCCAGAAAAATTTCATCGTCCGCATCTTAATCCTCCTTTCCTTTTTGTGTTTCGTAGATTTCGCGGTAAATCTTATTGGTGGCAACTAATTCAGAATGGGTGCCCTGACCAATCAGCCGCCCTTGATCTAAGACCAAAATTTTATCTGCATGGACAACCGAACTGATTTTTTGAGCGATAATAATCGTTGTTGTCCCTTTCAGCTCTTTATTCAGAGCTTCCTGAACCAGCTTTTCAGATTTGGCATCCAAAGCTGAGGTGGAATCATCTAGAATGAGGATATTGGGATTGTTGACAACCCCGCGAGCAATCGACATCCGCTGTTTTTGCCCACCTGAGAAATTATTCCCGCGCTCTTCAACTTCACTCTCAAAAGTATCTTCCATTCGGTTGATAAACTCACTAGCCTGAGCAATCTGAGCCGCTCGCTCCATCTCAGGCAGTGAAGCATTTAACTTCCCTTGACGCAAATTGTCTGCAATCGTTCCCTTGAATAGGATTGCTTTTTGCAAAACAATCGATACATTTTTACGAAAGGTGCCCTGACTCAGGTCGCGCAAATCCTTGCCACCGATCGTGATAGAACCTTCCTGTGGATCAAAGAGACGAGGAATGAGTTGAGCCAAGGTTGACTTTCCCGCCCCAGTCGCTCCGACAACACCAATCATTTGACCCGCTTGTACTTCAAAACTAATATCTTTGAGTATTGGTTCTTCGTCTGTCGGATAGGTGAAGGTCACATGCTCAAAAGTGAGGCTACCTTCTAGTTTTTCATCAGGAACATCCTTAAATACCATAGCTGGTGCTGTATCTAGAACTTCATTGATTCGGCGGATTGAAATCAGAGCCCGAGTTACTGTATTCCCCAAAAATCCAACCATAATAATCGTAAAGATAATCTGGTTTAAATAGCCAACAAAAGAAGCAATCGAGTTGACAATCTCAGGATCTGCTTGGACCATGCCTGAAAGAGCCCAGACTGCTAAAAATACTGCTCCATATCCAACAAACATCATAATCGGCTCGACAATAGAAAAAGCATAGCCAATGAAAAGATTTTGCGAAAGCAAATCATCAGAAATCTGGCTAAATTTTTTAAATTGCTCCTGCTCTTGAACAAAGGATTTGACTACACGTACACCGCGCAGGTTTTCCTTCGCAATACTATTCATCTTTTCTAAGAGAACTTGAAATTTCCTAAACCGAGGTCCCATCAAGCCCATCATTAAAAGCAGTCAATCCCGAGACCAGCACAATTAATAGGACAATGATCCACCACAGTGATGGTAGGGTCATCAAAGCCAAGATGACTGAGCCAATGAACAGCAAGGGCAAATGGAATAGAATCTGAAAAACCATCATCACCAAATTTTGCACTTGGTTGATATCATTCGTCATCCGAACAACAAGATTTCCGGCATTGAATTTCTCAATATTGGCATAAGAGAAGGTCTGAATTTTACGGAAAGTTGCTTCACGAAGGTCAGAGGAAACAGCCTGAGCAATATAGGCCGCTATAATGACATTGATGCCTCCGGCAACCAAACCAACTATTCCTATCCCAATCAGCCAGACTCCTGTACTGGAAATTGTTTGTCCACTGTTTGACTGGAGCGCATCTAGTATACGTTTCAGCAGCCAAGGCTGGAGCAGCGAGCTGGCAATCATCAGGGTGGCCATTGTGATTGACCCAAGTACAAACCATTTATAGCGTGATAAGGTTTTAAAAAACATATTTTCTCCTGACTTTCTCTTACTTTTGCTTAGCTTTTTTACTATATCATAGATAAATACAATGTCAAGCAAGAAATTTCGTATATTATGTGGTAAAATAAAGTATAGAACTCTAAAACTGATTCCGCCCATTCTGGAGTCTTGAAGTAAGGAGAAAACATGGATAAACAACGAGTTGCTGTGATTGGCCCCGGCTCTTGGGGAACCGCTCTATCACAAGTCCTTAATGACAACGGACACCAAGTCCGTATTTGGGGCAATATTGCAGAGCAGATTGACGAAATCAATAACCAGCATACAAACAAACGCTATTTCAAAGATACTGTGCTGAGCGAAGAAATTAAGGCTTATCATGACTTAAAAGATGCTCTGGAGAACGTGGATGCTGTGCTTTTTGTAGTGCCGACTAAAGTAACCCGGCTGGTAGCCAAACAAGTAGCGCAGACCTTGGATCACAAGGTGAAAATCATGCACGCCTCCAAGGGATTGGAGCCTAACAGCCACCAACGAATCTCAACCATCTTGGAAGAAGAAATCCCCGCAGAGCTACGTAGCGAGATTGTCGTCGTTTCAGGTCCCAGCCATGCTGAGGAGACTATTGTCCGCGATATTACTCTGATTACCGCAGCATCCAAGGACTTGGAGACCGCTAAGTATGTACAGGAACTCTTCAGCAACCACTACTTCCGCCTCTACACCAATACCGATGTCATCGGGGTAGAGACAGCCGGCGCTCTGAAAAATATCATCGCAGTTGGAGCCGGAGCTCTCCACGGACTAGGCTATGGTGACAATGCCAAGGCTGCCATTATCACACGCGGTCTGGCTGAAATTACCCGATTGGGTGTCAAGCTTGGAGCCAGCCCTCTGACCTACAGCGGTCTTTCTGGTGTCGGTGACTTGATTGTCACAGGAACCTCTGTTCACTCTCGCAACTGGCGGGCCGGCGATGCGCTGGGTCGCGGCGAGAAATTAGCTGATATTGAAGCCAATATGGGCATGGTTATCGAAGGAATTTCTACGACCAAGGCTGCCTACGAACTAGCTCAAGAGCTAGATGTCTATATGCCCATCACTCAGGCCATCTACAAGGTCATCTATGAGGAACATAATATCAAAGATGCCATTCATGATATGATGAGCAATGAATTCAAAGCTGAAAATGAGTGGTCTTAATTCGCACTATTATTTATAAAGGAGAAACTTATGTCAAAAGTCAGAAAAGCAGTCATTCCTGCTGCTGGTCTCGGTACCCGCTTCTTGCCAGCTACGAAGGCTTTAGCCAAGGAAATGCTGCCCATCGTTGACAAACCAACTATTCAGTTTATCGTCGAAGAAGCCCTCAAGGCTGGAATCAAAGACATTCTAGTTGTCACAGGTAAGTCAAAACGCTCGATTGAAGACCATTTCGACTCCAACTTTGAGCTAGAATACAACCTCAAAGAAAAAGGCAAGAACGACTTACTCAAGTTGGTGGATGAAACCACTGGTATCGGTCTACATTTCATCCGTCAGAGTCATCCGCGCGGGCTGGGAGATGCTGTTTTGCAAGCTAAGGCCTTTGTCGGAAACGAACCTTTCGTTGTCATGCTGGGTGATGATTTGATGGATATTACCAATGACAAGGCAGTACCGCTAACCAAGCAACTCATGGATGACTATGCAGCGACTCATGCCTCTACTATCGCTGTTATGAAGGTTCCACACAACGAAGTCTCTGCTTATGGAGTCATTGCTCCGCAAGGTGAGGGAGTCAATGGACTGTATAGCGTTGAAAAGTTTGTTGAAAAACCTGCACCAGAAGAAGCACCGAGTGACTTGGCCATTATCGGCCGCTATCTGCTGACACCAGAAATTTTTGAAATCCTAGAAAAACAAACTCCCGGCGCTGGCAATGAAATTCAACTGACTGATGCCATCGATACCCTCAACAAGACTCAGCGCGTTTTTGCCCGCGAATTTAAAGGCGACCGCTATGATGTTGGTGATAAGTTTGGCTTCATGAAAACTTCCATCGACTATGCTCTCAAGCATCCGCAAGTTAAAGATGATTTGAAGCAATACATTATCGATTTGGGAAAGAAATTAGACGGAGCAAAATCATCTGATAAGTAAAGAAATAGAGTTTAGAAATTGAACTGCACCCCAAAAGTTAGACACAAAATCTAACAATTGGGGTGCTTTTTATTATGAAATTAACTTATGAAGATAAACTGCATATCTACTTCAAAAGATAACTTGATAGCCCTGATAAAAAAGAACTCAGGAATTAGATTCAAGCAATTTATGATGATTATAAAGGCAACTATGCTTCCCGTCGGATTTATTTAGAGCTTTGTAATCCTAGTTTCCTAGTCGATCACAAAAATGTTCAGCGTTTGATGATAATCACAGGGTTCTCTGCCCGCATTCATCGCAAGCATGTCCATTCTCCTACCGAAGCAAACTTGGTAAAAAGCTGACAACCTTATTCAGCGTCAATTTGAAGCTTCGAAACCCTATCCGAAGTGTTATACCATCTATCGAAAGGAAACTTTCCCTATAGCTAGATTTATCATGATTTTCTTAAAGGCAAAGGAGTAACCCATCTATGTCATGAAAATAGAGTAAGCCTGAGATGTTCTATGCTTATGAAAAATCTTATCACTCACTTGATGACCTAGAGAAAGCTATTGGATTAGGTTGTTTACTACAGATTAAAAAAAATGAAAAGGACTGAGTCCTGTGCAGTACAGGATCCAATCCTTTCAATAATGATTTGTCCAACTTTTGGAGGCAGGACACTTAGTAGGCTCTTTTTATTTTTCTAACAATTGCAGGTCCCATTAAGCTTTATGGTTTCTGCGTTTTTCTAAATAAAAGACAAATCCAAGTGCGCTCAGAAGGACGCCTCCGATTATCCCTACCATGGACATCGTTTGACCAGTAGATGGCAATTTCTTGTCATTTTCCTTTTGCGTTACTTTTGGAGCTGATTTGTAAACAACACCATAAGCAGAGAAATGATTAGTCGTGAAGGTGACTTTTGTTTTATCTGCATTGAGAGTAAACTGATAGTTTTCTAGCTTGCCATCTTCTCCAATTGCAACAATTGCTTCAACTTCTTTGTTTGGATCAACTGGAATCGTTACGACTGTTGAGCTGATTTGATGAACAGGTCCATTTTGATTAGATAACTGAATGTCATAAGCTTTATAGTCTTTCCCTTTCAGCGCTGCTACATCACTCAAAACACCAACTACTAAACTAAAACCACCTTGAGAAAAATCTGGATTTTGCAAGATGATACCTGTGGCAGGATCTATTAAAATGTATGAGTTAGTTGGAAGGACTGGGCGACCATTTGTCGTCGGTACAGTCGGTTTTGGTTGATTTTTGCTTGGTTCTGTACTTGGCTCTGTCGGTTTCGGCTCGTCCTTGCTTGGTTCTGTACTTGGTTCTGTCGGTTTCGGCTCGTCCTTGCTTGGCTCTGTACTTGGTTCTGTCGGTTTCGGTTCGTCCTTGCTTGGTTCTGTACTTGGCTCTGTCGGTTTCGGCTCGTCCTTGCTTGGTTCTGTACTTGGTTCTGTCGGCTTCGGCTCGTCCTTGCTTGGTTCTGTACTTGGTTCTGTCGGCTTCGGCTCGTCCTTGCTTGGCTCTGTCGGCTTCGGCTCGTCCTTACTTGGTTCTGTACTTGGTTCTGTCGGCTTCGGCTCGTCCTTGCTTGGTTCTGTACTTGGTTCTATCGGTTTCGGTTCATCTGCTGGATACTTGTAATCATCCGGAAGCGAAGCCCGATACGGATCATCTGTTCTTCCAGCTTCTTTCAAGGTTGCAGACAACTCTGCTTCATATTGTTTGAATTGCTTAAAGAGACGTTCTGAGCGTGCCAAAGCTTCTGTTGTTACCTGATCTTCTGCATCCTTAGCTGCTGCTTCATCTGCTTTCAAAGCTGCATATTTAGCATCACTAACTTTCTGCTCAATCATTAACTGTTCTTCGAGCGCTTTCCAATGATTTTGGATAGATTTTCCAAAGAGATCTTGGTTGTTAATCGCCATTTGGTCAATGTGCCAAACAGTCCAATACCAAGAATTCGGATCATAGGTTTCTGTTCGAGGTTTAAAGGCTTGATAAGTATCCTTCACATTCCCATAGAATGGAACGTACGGAGTATTCCGAGAAGGCCCCAAGCCTAGCCAGACAGTCCCACCAAATGTCTTTGGTAGATTTGGATTGATCTGATAAACATGGGCATCAATAACGTTTTCATTTCCAAGCGCATATTTATACTGATCTTGACGCACTTCATCCTTGCTTCCATCATCACCTTGTTTTTTAACACCAATTTGATCATCTGGTACAAAGCGTCCATTCAAGTGTTCAAAACGGTTTCGTTGGAAAGCAAAAGCATCTTCCAAAGTATACTTCTTATCTGGATCACTTGGTGAGCGGAAAAGTTCGTACTCATCGTCTTCATACGTCACTTTTGCTTTTGGATCTAGCAAAGTAATCCCTGCATAGGTCCGAGAACGATCTCCTTCAGCATATTTAGCAGGTCCGTATGATTTGGCAATGTGGAAATTTCCGTCTTTATCTGTTTGATAGTTTCCAGACTCTTTGGCTACTTTTTCAACATCTTTTGACGCAATGACATTTTCTGTATCTGTCAAATCTACATGACCAAGATAATAGGTATTGGCAAATACTGCATATTTATCTTCTGGTACCTTCACGGCTACATATTGATGTCCAGAAAGGATTTCCATATACCAGGTCTCGTTTTCGTCTGCAAAGACAACAATATTGCCTTCAGCCGAACCCTTTTCCTCGATCACTTTGGCCAGTAATTCAACCCCTTCACGTGCTGTTTTCACACGAGGCAAAATCACGTCCAGCATGGCTGCTTCTGGAAGTCCATCCGCTTTTAGAGGGTCTGTAGCTAATACTTGTTTATTGGGACTAGCTGAAACAGTTGCCGTCATAGAAACACCAGCTTCATTAAAGCCATGTTCCCCAAAAGCTCCATTACTACCATCACCTCGAGCAGAGTCATAGGTCGCTGTATATCTCATCTCGCTAGCAGCGTGAGGATAAGTGAAACCATTGGACTCATCTTGGATTTGATCCCCTTCATTATAGGTTTTCGCATCTACAACAACATAGTTTTTGTTGTGTTTCCCGCCATTTGGATAGTAAGGGTAGTCTTCTGTCCGACCAAAAAGTGTCGTTCCATCCTTGGTCAACTGTCGACCAATAATGAAACCACAGCAGGCTTGAACAGCCTGAATAGGCAACAAGAGAATTACCATTATAGCAATGACAACTTTGAATGTTAACTTCTTCATCGTTAACTCCTTTTTATTTTTTGAAAGTCCTAAACTTCCTTTATTTCATCAATCATAGTATACCCTTTTCATTCCGCCTTTGCAAGCGCTTTCAAAAATGTTTATTTATACGCTTTACAGATAAAAAATAGAGAAAACATACACAAAAAAATAAAAGCTTTCAAAGCGTTTGCTCATTTATATGTACGCGAATCAAGTAAAAGCAAAATTTATAAAATATTATAATCTCTAAGAATTAAAAATCCTTACTCTATCAAAAGTCGCAGTTATAAAAAATACCGCTTTTTTAAAGCGGTATTTGAGTTCATTTCTTAAAAAATTGGTCGTTGAAAGCTCAGAAAAATCAGAATAGCTGCTAATCCAAGGTAGGCTGCCAGTGCTAAAAACCGTTGAGACTTGCTAAAAGCATAGCGCTCTCCTGACACTGGTAAAATTACAGCCCCTAAAGCTCCGCCGACTAGACCACCCAAGTGACCTGGAAGGCTAATTCCCGGTAAAAAACTCATGATTAAATTGACAGCTAGCAGAGTCATATAGGATTGACCCAACTGCTGCAGATAGTAGTTTCGCGTAGCATAACGAAGCACGACAATCGAAGCAAAAAGTCCAAAAAGTGAGGTAGAAGCCCCAGCTGCGAGACTACTGGGTGAAAAATAGACAACAAATAAATTCCCCATCACCCCCGACATCAGGTAAAGTATCAAGAATTTCCAAGAACCAAAGATGGCTTCTATTTGTCGGCCAAGGAAGTAGAGCGTCAGCATATTGACCACAAAATGCTCCAAGCCAATATGGATAAAAATGGCAGCAAAAACCCGCCAAAACTGCTCCGGCAGCGCTTGGATCGTGTAACCGTGCACGGCTCCAAAGTGATACAAGGCTTCTGAATTGCTGTATTGAAAACCGTAAGAAAGAATCATCAAGACAAAGACAAGACTTGTTGCGATAAGCAAAGTGCTTGTCACTGGATAATTTCTATCATAGATTTGTTTCATACATGATTAACTCCTTTACTGCGACATCATGTTGGGCTGGCGTAAAATCCGCTTGCTGGATTTGATAAATGGTGCTGACACTCGTCCCCTCATAATCATCCAAATAGCGGTCGTAGTAGCCACCGCCGTAACCGATCCGAAAACCTTGAGAATTGAAAGCAACGCCCGGCACATGAATCAGATCAATCTCCGTCTTGTCCACAGTCTCTTCACTCATCGGCTCCATAAGACCAAAAGAGCTCTTTTGCAGGCGGCTTTCATCATAGTCCACAAATATCATCCGACCCTGGCCATAGGTTTTGGGCACTAAAACCCGCTTGCCGTCCAACCGAGCCTGCTTGATAAAGGCGGCAGTTGAGACTTCATGCGGCATAGAAAGATAGGTAGCGATAACCTGAGCGTTTTGATAAGCTGCTGAACTGAGAAAGCGCTGGGTCAGCCAGCTATCTGCCTGCTCTTTTTCTTTTCCTGAAAGTTTCTTCATCTGGTTCAGTACAGTTTGTCTCAGCTCTTTTTTCATGCAGCTCGTCCACCCTTTCCTTATCTTTCGTTGATTTTATAATCTAGGAATTTCCCAATCTTTTCAATAGCAAAGGGCAGTGCTGCCTCATTCGGTGTCATCTTGGGATGATGGAGGGCATAGGGACTGTCCACTCCCAGCCAGAACATGACACCCTTTACCTTACTGAGCAGATAGCCGAAATCCTCACCTGTCATAGCCGGCGCAATATCAATCAACTGCACTCCTTCTTCCTTCTGGAAAAAGTCCATCAATTCGTCTGCCAAATCAGGATGGTTTTCCACAGGCAGATAGCCGCCTTGTTTAAGCTCCAAGTCCAATTCCAAACCGAAACTTTGAGCTAGGCCCTCTGCTATTTCCCGTAAACGCTTCTGGGTCAAGAGGTTCATCTCCTGAGTCAGAGTCCGAATGGTGCCATGCAAAAAGGCCGTTTCTGCGATGACATTATTGGTCGTGCCAGCATGGAGCAAACCAAAGGTTACAACCGCTCCCTCGATAGGATCGACATTGCGGCTGACAATGGTCTGCACCTGGGTGATAAAGTAGCTAGCCGCTACCAAGGCATCATTGGCTTCATGAGGAAAGGCCGCATGGCCTCCCTTCCCCTTAAAGGTCAGCTTAACTTCACAGGTACCAGCAAAAAGCGTTCCTCTGTTAGTGGCAATATCGCCGACCTTGAGGTCCGGTCGCACATGGAGACCGTAAAATTCATCTGGCAGCCAGTCGCCAAAGGCACCGTCTTCATACATGAGCATACCGCCAGCTTCATTTTCCTCTGCAGGCTGAAAGAGAAAGAGCAGATTGTGGGTAGGCTGAGTGCTCACAGCTTGCTCCAGCAGGCCTAGGGCAACCGTCATGTGCATATCGTGTCCGCAGGCATGCATCCGGCCTTCATGGGTACTGGCAAAGTCCAGTCCTGTATCCTCCACAATCGGAAGACCATCAATATCTGTTCGCCAGCCAATCGTCTTATCCGGTGAACTTCCCTTGATAAAGACCAAAATACCCGTCCGCCAAGTTCGGATTTCCACAAAGTCTAGACCTGCTGTCAGTCCATTAATAACCCGCATCAAATAGGCATGGGTCTTGTATTCTTCCAGACCGATTTCCGGTATCTGGTGCAAATCACGGCGAATTTTCAGATAATCAAGCATCGTTTCTTTCCTTTAAAATCTTGTCAGAGCAAACTAAGAGCTAGACCGCCCCTGATGACATTCAAGGGCGGCAATATTCTGTTAACTAAAATCAGAGCGTACGCAAGGCATCTTCCAGAGCTGTCTTCTGCTGAGTCTTCTCGTCAATGGTCTTGATAACTCGTGCTGGAACGCCAGCAACCACTACGTTTTCCGGGACATCCTGGGTCACAATCGCGCCAGCCGCAACAACCGATCCGCTGCCAATTTGTACACCTTCAATCACAACCGCATTGGCACCAATCAGTACATTGTCTCCAACCCGAACTGGCTCAGCACTAGCCGGCTCAATGACTCCCGCCAGAACAGCACCAGCACCGACATGACTGTTTTTGCCAACAATAGCCCGGCCGCCCAGAATAGCACCCATATCAATCATGGTTCCGGCACCAATCTCCGCACCGATATTGATGACTGCCCCCATCATGATAACAGCATTATCACCAATTTCGACTTGGTCACGGATAATGGCACCCGGCTCAATACGGGCATTGATGTCGCGCTTGTCCAGAAGCGGCACAGCCGAGTTACGAGCATCTTGCTCAACGACATAGGTCTTATTTTCCTCTAAGTTCACTAGGAGTGGCTTAATTTCTTCCCAGTCTCCAAAAAGAACATTGCCTAATTTCACAACAGACCAAGGAATAAAACCGTGCAATGCCCCGTTAAAGGTTACTTTGACAGGAGTCTTTTTCTTGGCATCAGAGATAAATTTGATGATTTCTTGAGCGTTCATTTTCGTAGCAGACATGGTGGCACCTCTTTGTTCTTTCTATCTTTGTTGGGAGAGGAAAGTTCCCTCTCCTATCTCTTTTATTTCTCTATTATAACACAATTCAGTCGTTTCGTTTTGACTTTCTTAGGAAGGACTTATTATCTCCTGTTCAGAGACTTGTATATTTTTCAAATGCAGGTTCCCATCCTTACCCTCTGAAAATTCTAAATAGTAGTAAGTACTATCTAATACTTTGTAGACCATGGTCACAGAGTAATAACCCTTAATGCCTATTTTTTTGTGTAACTTTTTGGAGGCCTCAAATATTATAGGATTCCTTGATCACTCATTCCTTTTTCTGGGTCTGATTTCAATTCCTTAAGAAAGGAAAGTTCCTCATCTGACAACTCTTCTTTTTTATCTGTATAGTAAGTAACGCTAGCAAGATGTAGACCTGAACCAAAATCCCAAAATTGAAAAAACGCAAATCCCCCTCCCGCTAGAGTGTAAGTAAGTGACAATAATTTATCTTTCTGCCCCATTGTCATATCTTCGCTGCTTTTAGCTAACCCATACCGTTTGACAAAGTCAGACACTGTAATATTTTTATCTTCATCCTCTTCAATAGTGTAGTTTATAAAATCCATTTGTTCCCAATCCAAAGATTTAGCATCTGGAGAAGTATATTTTGATTCTGTGCTTATGAACTCATTCTTTCGGTGAGAATTTGTCCAATTCCCAATTAGGACGAGTAGTCCTATCACAACACCTAGCAGGGCGACAGCACTCACTACCCTGAAAAAAGGGGATTTTTGTGATACCTTTAGTTTCCTAGACTTCGTTTTATGAATTGGTTTGGATAAAGCCTTTGTCTGTTCGAGGTCAGCTCCTCCCCTTTCCCGCTGATTCTTGACCGACGAAGTGTTTCTGGCTTTAAACTTGGATTTATGCTCCCGCCTCAATGTTTCTAAATTTCTATCTTTCACCTTTTCACCTATCAACTAAAAACTTGATTGCTCATTACCTTTCTACAAACGGCTGATTTTCCTGCTAGATAAGCGCTACTAAGCACCCGCTTCTCCTGCTTCGCTTGCCAAACCTGAGCTGTCTTTCAGTCGATAGCTCTGAGTGTCATCTTTTTCAAAAGAAAAACTAACCTCCTGGCCATCCTCCAAACGATAAGAAATCGATAAAGTGGTATAGCTCAAGATTCCCCCATTCCAATCGAGGCGCTCTGGAAGTCCCAACTGACTGACAATCTCCTGATAGGTCTTCCCATTCTCTATACCAGAAAGATCTTGACGAGTGAGCTGAGCATTTCGGTTAGGCAGTTGCGCACTACTGAGATGCGTACATTTTAGGGACTGTAACTTAGGAGTTTCAGAAGAACCAAAATGGCTCTTAAAAGAGAGGCTAACTTTCGCTTCCGTCCCTGCTTGTGAATAGTCTAAAGCTATCGTCTTGATTGGGTCATCTTGATCCAATTCTTTTCCAGACTCAGCTTTCCCTAACTTTGCAACCACCTTGTCAACCTTTGTCAGATTTGGAACCGATGAAGTGAAGCCTGAGAACAAAGAAGTAATATCATCATAGGTAATATGAAACTGATACTCTTCTTTTTTAGCAATCCATTCTGGACGATTATCAGATTTTAAATCTTGATCCTTACCATATGAGTCTAACATACGAGAAATATCTGCAGCTTTTTCTTTATCTTTTACCTTTTCCATCTCTAGCCACGTTATTCCAGCGTTAGCCAAAAAAGTCATAATCCCCAAACTAGAAAGTACCATCATCCATATCCTAGAAAAGATTCCTGTTTTTTTCTTCTTAAACTCTACTTTATCTATCTCTCTAGCAAGCTCATTAGTGCTTATTCGCGGAGAAAGCTTTGTCTGCTTTGCTTCCGTTATAAGGCCTGACACCGGCTGGCTAGCTTGATTTCCACGAAGGACTTGGTTTTGTTTTTTAGCTTTCAGTGATTCTAAACTAGAAATGAGACGCTTCAGCTCCCTCTGCTTTAATTCCAACAAATTCTGTGATAGAAGCGACAGAGGCTCCTTCACCTGCTGAACTCCTGCTAACTGCTCAGAAAACACCAGCTGGTCTTGAGGACTTGTTTTAGCCCCATAGTCGTTTTTGTCCTCTATCGAAGAGACAGCAGACGGCTCATTGCTTGAGCTATCTATTGGAAATACCACTTTTGATGGAGACGAACCTGAAGGACGAGCTTGATTTTCTTCTGCCCCTCTCTGCGCTTCTTGCAATCCCGCAGACGGTTTAATGTCTTGGTCTTCCTTGGTTTTCCATTTGGATAGAAAAGATGAATGGCTATCTGCTGGCTTTTTCGTTTGAGCATTCTTGAATTTTGATTGATGTTTCTGCCTCAAAGCTTCCAGATTTCTTTTTCCCATAACTCCTCCTCATCTATTGACTCTTCTATCATTGAAAAGACGACTCTATTAACAGTTCACAATTCCTACCCGCTGAATGCTGCTATTCTCTTTTCTATAACATTCATACTGGGGGCAACATCCCGCGACTGCATACACCGTTAAGCAGTCATTAGCTACACAAACTATCAGGGTGGCTACCTTTTATAAAACAACTGTTTGAAGACAGTAGCCTAGCGTGAAACTTGTCATGCTAATATAACTTTATTCCAGTATATCATATTTTGAACTGGCTTAGCTTGAAAGCACACAAGCAAAAAGGCACGAACTCTCGTCCGTGCCCAACAAAGCAATTCCAAACTATATACCAACGATATTATTTAATTCTTTCGTTCAAAATGTTCCCACTGTTGGCATCAATGGTCATTTTGATCTTTTGCGTACCGTTCAGAGCTTCCAGCTTATAGACTACCTGACCGCCCCAAATATCCAGTTCTTCGTCATAAACATGGGCTTGAGGGTATTTTTGCTGCAAAATCTTCTCAGCATCTTCAAAGGTCAATTGCACATTGGTCTGAGTCAGTTGCATGTCCTCATTGTCATCAATTGGCTCTTCCTTGGCTTTGAGAATGCTTCCTGTTCGAGCATCAATCTTGTACTCTTTTTCTGTAAAGCCGTCCAATACTGTTACATCATAGTATACAGCACCAGCTTTATTTCCGTCTAAATCAATAGAAACGACTTTCCCTGAACCAGCTGTCTGCAAGGCAATCGCCTTAGCGTCTGAAAGAGTTAGGCTTGCCGCCTGAATCCGAGTAGCTTGCTTAGCTGAATCGGCTGAAACAACAGTTGCCGCTCCACCTGCTAAAATTCCTACTACCAAACCGACTAATAAAATTCCTTTTAGTTTTTTCATGGTTGGTCCTTCCTTCTACAACTTGACCCTAGAAAATCAAAATCAGGCTAAGAAAACACCGTTTCAGTTAATGCATCCTAGACCATTCTTTTCATTTCAAAGGGGAGAGCTATCAAATGTTAGTCATTTGATACTTATATTGTACAAGGACTAAATGAACCTAAAATGAATTTTGAGGAAATTTAAAAAATAATTCTAAAAGTCTTTTATTTCTTCTCTAGCTGAAAAGTCAGGATAAAGCGACTTCCCTGGCCAAGCTCTGACACCAGCTCTATCTGGATCTGGTGCAAATCGGCGATTTTTCGAACCAAGGCTAGTCCCAGGCCGCTTCCTTCTCGGCTGTTTTTATTTCTGGCTTGATCGACTTGGTAAAAACGATTCCAGATTTTATCAGCTTCAGATGGAGGGATGCCAAGACCATTATCCGCCACTGTCAGCTGACAGACACCGTCTAGCTTCTGCAAGGACAGCTCAATATGGTCTTTGGTAAATTTCAAGGCGTTGCTAATCAGATTGTCCAAGAGCCGATGCAACAGAAGCTCATCACCAACAATCCAGCAATCTTCATCTATAGCAGCTTCTAACACAAGCCCGCGCTCCTGACTTAGCTTCTGAAAATCTGTCAGCTTATCTGCCAGCAAGTCAGACAGAGACAGGGATTTTTTGACAAGAGCCGGCTGATTCTCAAGCATGGACAAATCCAAGATATGGCTAATCATCTCCTTCATGCGCTTGGTCTGACGGTTGATGATTTCAAAAGATTCCTTGGATTCATCCAGACTTTCCGCATAATGAAGGCCATACTCACTCTCCGATAAAACAACCGCCACCGGTGTCCGCAATTCATGGGAGACGTCATGGTTAAACTGCTTTTCCCGCTGGAAGGAAGTCTCCAGCGAGTCCAACATGAGATTAAAAGCCTGACCTAGACGGTGCAGCTCATCATCCTTATCTTTCAGAGTCAGCCGCTTGGAAAAGTCTCCGCTCTTGCGAATTTCCACTGCCGTCTGCGATAGCTGATCCACCGGCCTCAGGGCTTTCTTGAGAATTCCATAGCCACCAACAATGATCAAAACTAAGAGAAATGGAGAAATGAAGGCCAGAGCTGTCAGATAATCAATCCATTCATGATTGGTATGACTACTCATAGTTACCGCCCGCAGCCACTGACCGCCATTTTTCATCTCGATATCAAAGTAAAGATATGTCTTTTGAGCAACTGTCACAGTCGTCACGACCGATTGGTTGAAGGGAAGGGTCTCATCAAAGCCTGATGGCAGACTTTTTCTAACAAGGTTTCCCGAACTATCATAGATAGAATAAAAAATTCCATCATCCATAACCTCATACTCACTAGGCTGCTGGCTGATTTCCGTGGCTGACTCAATCAGTTCCCGCTTGGCCGCCGCATCTGCCAGATTGCTGGACAGCAGAAAAGCCAGCCCCAGCAGAACTAGAATAAAGACAAAGAGAAAACTGCTGTACCAAAGAGTAATGCGTAGAACTATACTGCCTTTTTTCTCCTTATTCCGAGCTCCAGATAACATAGCCTACTCCCCTCTTGGTGTGAATAATGGACTGCTTCTTATCCTGATCGATTTTGCGGCGAATATTTTTAATCAGAACATCAATGATATTGGATTCTCCTTCATAGTCAAAATCCCAGACATGGTCCCGAATCTGCTCCCGCGACAGAATATGATCTAGATTGCGTGCCAGGTATTCCAACACTTCGTATTCCTTGGCTGTCAGATCTAAGACTTGATCATCTTTCAGGACTGCCTTCTTAGTCAAATCCAGGACTACATGACCCAGATCAATTTTCTGACTAATTAGTTCACGCTGCTTTCGCCGCAAAAGAGCCCGCAGCCGAGCCAAGAGTTCCTCAAACTCAAAAGGCTTGACCAGATAATCATCTGCTCCCAAGTCCAAGCCCTTTATCTTATCTTCCAAGCTGTCACGGGCCGTTAGGATCAAGACGATGACCTGCCGTCCAGCCTGACGGATCTTCTCCAGAAAGGCAAAGCCGTCCATATGAGGCATCATAATATCTAAAATGATCAAATCATAGTCCATCATTTCCAAAAATTCTAAGGCTTCCTCCCCATCAAAAGCACTGTCCACACTAAAGTGCTCTTTCTTGAGAAGCTTGGTCAAACTACGGTTCAGATCCACTTCATCTTCCACCAACAATAACTTCATCAGGACTCCTTTCCAATCTTGGCCTTCTGTTTTTCCAGTTGCGTCCAAAGAGTAATAATCACGACTTTTAAAAAATACTAAGCCGATTGGGTTTCTAGTAGCTAGATGAAAATCTATCACAATGCTACTACATCTCCTCTGATTGTAACATAGATCCAGAAAAAGGAAAACTGCTGCCATCCTCGATTAGTCAAACGAAAAACAGCTGCCTGTAAGCAGCTGTCGTTCTACTATTTAAAACTTAAAGCGGAGATCTCTCACTCATTTCTACTTGCTCAGCCGCAAAAAATTGAGCTGCTGCAACAGCTTTTTTCCAGCCCTGATAGAGCTTTTCTTTCCGCGCCAGCTCCATCCGCGGAGCAAAACTCTGGCCGACAGCATTTAACTGTTTCAACTCTTCTAAGTCTTTCCAGTAGCCAACTGCCAGACCCGCTAAGAAAGCTGCTCCTAGAGCTGTCGTTTCCAGATTTTGAGCACGGGCAATTTCAATTCCTAAAATATCCGCCTGAAACTGCATGAGATACTGGTTCATGGCAGCACCACCATCTACTTTTAGGAGCTGAATAGGTGTTTGAGTGTCCTTTTCCATCGTCTCAATGATGTCTCTGACCTGATAGGCAATCGACTGGAGGGTCGCCTTAACAAAGTCTTCTTTAGAAGTTCCCCGAGTCAAGCCAAAGACAGCCCCTCGAGCATTCTGATCCCAGTAGGGAGCCCCAAGGCCAGTAAAGGCCGGCACCACATAGACCTCATCCTCATTCTGCGACTGCTGAGCACACTGCTCAGACTCTGCTGAAGTAGCAATCAGCCTCAAGCCATCTCTCAGCCACTGAACCGCACTGCCCGCAATGAAAATTGACCCCTCTAAAGCATAAGTGATTTTCCCATCAATACCATAACCGATGGTCGTCAGGAGATTGTTCTGAGACAGACGCATATCACTGCCAGTGTTGAGAATGATAAAAGATCCAGTCCCATAGGTGTTTTTGACCATACCTGGCTCAAAAGCCAGTTGCCCAAACAAGGCTGCTTGCTGATCTCCAGCCATGCCCGAAATGGGCACTGTTCCGCCATAGAAGTGATAAGGTTTGGTGTAGCCATAAATTTCTGAATTAGAGCGAACCTCCGGCAGCATCGCCAAAGGTATCTGGAGAAGCTCTAAAATTTCCTTGTCCCAAGCCAGATCCTTAATATTATAGAGCATGGTTCTAGCTGCATTTGAATAATCTGTGACATGGGCAGCACCATCTGTCAACTTCCAGACCAGCCAGGAATCAATGGTCCCAAAGAGCAACTCACCTCGCTCTGCCCGCTCTTGAGCCCCCTCCACATGATCCAGTATCCAACGAACCTTGGTAGCTGAAAAGTAGGCGTCGATGACTAGGCCCGTCTTAGCATGAAAAAATTCCGTATAACCCTGCTGCTTGAGCTCTTCTGCCAGCGGAGCTGTCTGCCGTGACTGCCAAACGATAGCATTGTAAATGGGCAGACCCGTCTCCTTATCCCAAACCACGGTCGTCTCCCGCTGGTTTGTAATCCCAATAGCCTCAATCTGACTTGGCTTAATCCCGCTTTCAATAAAGGTATTCGCGATGACCGATTGAACCGAGTTCCAAATTTCATTGGCATTATGTTCCACCCAGCCTGGTTGAGGAAAAATCTGCCGAAATTCCTTTTGACTGGCACAGACCTGCTCGCCCCGATGATTGAAAATAATAGCTCTGGAACTAGTCGTTCCCTGATCAATAGCCATAATGTATTTTTCTTGCAGCATAAAAAGCCTCCATTCTGTCTTTGCTTCCATTATACAAAATAAAGCGCTTTCTTGCTATTCTTTTAGAAGGTTTTTGTGAAGAAATCACAAAAAACCTCCCCGAAGGAAGGTTCCATGCTGCATTATAGGCGTGCATTCAATTCTGCACCAAGCTCTTCAAAACCTGGTTTGCCCAGCAAGGCAAACATATTTTTCTTGTAGGCTTCAACACCTGGTTGGTCAAATGGGTTGATGGAATTCAAGTAACCTGAAAGGGCGATGGCCAATTCGAAGAAGTAAATTGTGTAGCCAAGAGTAAAGGCATCTTGCTCAGGAAGGGTTATATACATGTTTGGTACATCCCCGTCTGTGTGGGCAAGGAGAACACCGTCCGTTGCTTTTTTGTTTACAAAGTCAACGTCTTTACCTTGCAGGTAACCGAGTCCGTCAAGGTCTTCTTCCAAGGTAGGGATAATCACGTTCTTACGTGGTTTGTCAACACGGACAACTGTTTCAAACATGATGCGAGTTCCTTCTTGGATAAATTGACCAAGTGAGTGCAAGTCAGTTGAGAAGTTTGCTGAAGTTGGGTAGATCCCTTTTTGGTCCTTCCCTTCTGATTCACCAGCCAATTGTTTCCACCATTCTGAGAAGTATTGAAGTGATGGCTCATAATTTACCAAAATTTCAGTTGCATAACCTTTACGGTAAAGGATGTTACGAACGGCTGCGTATTGGTAAGCTTCATTTTCAGCAATCTTGTCTGAAGTGTAATCTTTGCGTGCAGCCTTTGCACCTTCCATAAGGGCTTTGATATCTGCTCCAGAAGCTGCGATTGGAAGCAATCCAACAGCGGTCAAGACTGAGAAGCGTCCGCCGATGTCATCTGGCACAACAAAAGTTTCCCAACCGTTGGCATCTGCTTCAACTTTCACAGCACCTTTGACGCGGTCAGTTGTTGCATAGATCCGTTTGTTGGCTTCTTCTTGGCCGTATTTCTTAACCAAAAGCTCTTTAAAGACACGGAAGGCAATCGCTGGTTCAGTTGTTGTACCTGATTTAGAAATCACATTTACTGAGAAGTCTTTGTCCGCGACATACTCTACCAAGTCAGCAAGGTAAGTAGAGGAGATTGAATTCCCAGCATAAAGGATTTGTGGGGCCTTGCGTTCTTCTTTTGTTTGCAAGTTAGCAAAGTGGTTGTTGAGGAAGTCAATAGCCGCCTTGGCACCCAGATAAGATCCACCGATACCGATCACGACCAAAACATCGCTCTCACCTTTAATCTTTTCTGCTGCCGCCAAAATACGGGCAAATTCTTCCTTATCATAGTTTTCTGGCAAATCCAGCCAACCCAAAAAGTCGCTACCTGCTCCAGTTCCCTTACGAATCAACTCATCTGCTACAGTGACTTGAGACTGTAAGTAGTCTACCTCGTGTGGTGCAACAAACTTGTTCAACACCTTTGAGTAATCAAATTTAATATGTGTCATGGTGGTCCTCCTTTATTCTTCACCTCTATCATATCGCTTTCATACTTTTTTATCAAGCAATTCCTGTAATAAAACGCTTTCATTTTGTAATTTATTAATTTTTCAACAAATTTGCTAAACCTTTACCAGAAGCGAACGCAATCGTTTGCGCAATCTGCTATTTTTACCAGAAAATTCCTGCCCCCAATTTCAAGAGCAGGTTGAGATTTTCAGCGTCCTTTAGGCTTGATTGATTCAACATTGGAACCTAGTTCTCGCTTCGCTCAAACTACGTCAATGTCTCTAAACTCATCTTCCTCCTTCGGAGTTGATTCGTTAAGAGGCATAGAAAAAGAGCACACAGTTCAAATCGCTTAGGGCTGCTGGATTCCTCCCCTGACCCGCTTCACGCAGAACTGTTGCTCCACTAATTAGTATAACACAAACTTTCTTTTTTGGCTAATTTTCTCTACTTTTTCCTGCGATTTCTGAAAAAGTTCTGCATAATCGCCGCACATTCTTCTTCTAAAAGGCCGCTTTCAACCTCTACGCGATGATTCAACCGCTCATCCGTAAGAATATCGTAAAGACTACCCCCAGCTCCAAATTTCTGATTTTTCGCCCCATAGATCACCTTGGGAATGCGAGCCAGACCGATAGCTCCGCTACACATGACGCAGGGCTCAATCGTGACAAAAAGCGTCGTATCTAGTAGGCGCCAGCTATTTTCCTGCTGATTAGCCTCCTCGATCGCCATGATTTCCGCATGCATGACCGCTCGTTGCAGCTCCTCACGCGCATTATGCCCGCGGCCGATGATTTGACCATCCTTGACCAAGACACAACCAATCGGTATTTCATCATTGGCTAGGGCAATCTCTGCCTCCTTCAGAGCTTCCCTCATAAACATCTCTTTTTCCTCTATCGTGTAGTCCATCTCTTCCTTCTTCCTTTTAGTTTCTTTGTTCATTATACCACAGGCAGCTTAGGACTCACAAAAAAAGCCGCCGATTGGGCGACTCTTATGGGAGATTATTATGAAAAAGTTTAGGAGGTTTAAACAAAGTTAGGAGGTCTTTGTTCATGCTTCTAGTATAGCTGGTCTATCTTAAATAAAGCTTAAGCTTTCTGAATATTGATGATTTTGGAAATATCGCCACTTAGAATCTCAAAAATATCAGACAAAGTGCTGGCTTACTACTCTTTGTCGCAGAAGCAACTATTGTGATCTCTCTCATTCTTTACGTAACTCAAGGATTTGGTCATAGCGCTCTTCTTCATCAATATGATGGGCTATTTCCAGCACAGTGATCGGTAAAGAAAAGATCAGGTCTCTAACCAGACGACTATTTTTTTCATCCAAAGCTGATGTCACTTCGTCCGCTAATAAAATATCCTTCTCACGTAAGAGAAAACGCGCTAACTCTAATCTGACACGTTGACCTCCTGAAATGTTTTCACCATTATTATGAATCTCTACATTCAAAATATCCTGAAATTCATCTATTAAGCCAACTCGGTCCAATACCTCCAATAATTCATGATCCTGAAAAGGCTGACCAAAAGTTAGATTATAGCGGATAGTATCGTTAAAGAGGAAGGGATGCTGACTAATTAAACCGATATTCCCTTGAAAATGACTTGTTATTTGATTTCCATCATACTGAACGAAAATGTCTCCCTCATCACATGCTTCTTCTCCTAAAATCAAGCGAAAAAGAGTCGTCTTTCCAGATCCACTCGGCCCTTTGATTAAGACCTTCTGACCTACTGAAATCGTTGCCGTCAAATCAGAAAAAAGTTGACGTCCAGCAAAGCTTTTTGAAATATGATTTAAGCGCAAAGATTCAAGATTTTCGACAAATTGATCCTTTGTCTCTTCAAAATCAGGTTCTTCTTCGATAATTTTAAACAGACGGTTCGCAGTCGGCAGGGCACCTTGGAGATTGGCTGCACTGTACATCAGAGTTTGGATCGGTTCGACCAACATCCCCGCAGCCACATACATAGAGATGAGGCTTGTGATGGAAATAGATTTCCCCTGTAAGCTCAAATAAAATCCTAAAGCAAGAGGAACAACCTGACTAAAAAAGACCATAAAACCATTAAAGAAAAAAATAGTATTATGTGTGAAACAAAATCTTTGGATGGCTTTTTGATATTCTCCGTTTACATCATTCACTCGCTCTTCATTCAGCTTCATGGCCTGATTAATCCGTAAGGTTTGACTGCCTTGCATACTATCTGAGACAAGCCCATGTAATTTTGTTCTAAGTTTGGACCAGCTGTCTCCTGAATCTTATAAACGACGATTCATGATGAACTGAGGAATGGGTCTCATAATCGTAAAAATGACAAAAATAAGTCCTAAGAGAAAATTTTGTGAAACAATATAAATGGCTGTAACAAGGGCAACAAATCCCCAACTCACCATAACATTTATATTTTCTAAATAATTATCGCCCACATATTCCATATCTTGAGTTAGCAGACTAACTTTTTCATCATTGGAAAATTTAGGATTCAATATGACCTTTTTAAATAAAAGGGCACGGATACTTTTGTTAATTTCCCTTCGAAATATATTATGCGAATGGTTTGAAAATAGCATCAGACTATAGATAACAAGATAGACGGACAAACCAAATAAAGCAAAATTGAGAATCTTTTCATAAGAAAGGCCGTCTTGATCCAACTTCAAGGCCTTCGTTAAAATCAGAGGTTGCGCCAACACCAAACCACTATTCACAATACGCCCTAGAAAAATAGGAAAAAGGTACTTCTTATCTATGTACTTGTAAATATTTCTCATAATTATCACCTATCAAAATAGAAAAGTGCAGATTCTAATAGATATCGTGACAAATTCACATCATCGCTTTTTTATATATGCAATTTATTTATACTCATTATACATTTTTTGAAATAGTAAATCAAGAATATCTAAAAGATTAGCCGATAAAAGCTGCAATATCGCTAACTTTTTGGGCAATATAGGTGGCGCCAGCTTCTTCCAATTCTTCTCTGCTACCAAAGCCATAAAGGACACCGATAGAATCAAGCTTTTGCGCTTGAGCGCCAAGCACATCGTGCTCTCTGTCTCCAATCATGATGGTATGTGCCAAATCTGTAATCTGATTTTGCTCTAAGGCATACTGGATAACATCGCTTTTTTTACTACGTTTTCTGTCCATGGTCGCACCAGCTACAAAGTCAAAATAGTCATACAAACCAAAGTGTTTGAGAATTTGAATGGAAAATTCTTCAGGTTTCGACGTAGCGACAATCAACTGTTTACCAGCCTGCTTCAGGGAAGCCAGCAAGTCTGGAACGCCTAGATAGACCTCATTTTCATAAAGGCCTTTTTCGGAAAAGTACTCATGATAGTAGTCAATGGCCTTTAAGCATTCTTCCTTAGAAAATCCATAAAAGCGCTCAAAAGAATCCTGCAAGGGCGGACCGATAAAAACTCTCAATGCTTTCTTGTCTGGCACTTGGATCCCATATTTTCCTAAGGCATAGGCCACCGAGTTGGTAATACCTAGTTCTGAGTTGGTCAAGGTACCGTCTAGGTCAAATAAAATCGTTTGATACATTTTTTCCTCTTTCTGTTTTCAAAAAGAGAGTGGGACAGAAATCGGTAATTCGTTAGAATTCGATTTCGTCGTCCCACCTCCGCACAGTTGAGTAGGGCTGTAAAAGCTGATGAAATCAGCGTAGTAGAGCCCACTCAACCACTGCGTCTTGCTCGTCAATCCAAAGACAATTGAGAGGCTAGGACTTTTGTCCCCGCCTCTGTCTTCATTTGCTTATAAACTAGACCAAACACTTTCCAATATATTGGTCTGCTCACGGCCAGGGCCTACTGAGAAGGTCGAAATGCGAACGCCAACCAGCTCGCTGACGCGGCGGACATAATTGCGGGCATTTTCTGGCAGGTCTTCTAGGCTGCGGACACCAGTGATGTCTTCTGACCAGCCTGGCAATTCTTCATAGATTGGCTTGCAGCGCTTGAGCTGTTCCAGACTTGCTGGGTAATGGTCGATTCGCTCCCCATCCAAGTCATAGGCCACACAGATTTTGACTGTATCCAGACCACTCAAAACGTCAATGGAATTGAGGGAAAGGTTAGTAATTCCTGATACGCGGCGGCTGTGACGCATAACAACGGAGTCAAACCAGCCCACACGACGCGGACGGCCAGTCGTTGTGCCGTATTCATGACCCACTTCGCGAATGCGATCGCCCACTTCATCAAAAAGCTCCGTTGGGAACGGTCCATCACCGACACGGCTCGTATAGGCCTTGCAGACACCAACCACCTTGTCAATCTTGCTCGGACCAACACCTGAACCAATCGTCACCCCGCCGGCAACTGGATTAGACGAAGTTACAAACGGATAGGTACCTTGGTCAATATCCAGCATGACGCCTTGAGCCCCTTCAAAGAGGACACGCTTGCCTTGATCCAGAGCGTCATTGAGGATGACAGATGTGTCAGTCACATACTGCTTGATTTGCTGACCGTATTCATAGTATTCTTCAAAAATATCGTCGATGTTCATGGCTTGGCTATCGTACAATTTCTCAAAGAGGCGATTTTTCTCAGCTAGATTACGCTCCAAGCGCTCTCTGAAAATGTCTTTATCCAAGAGGTCTGCAATACGGATACCAACACGCGCAGCCTTGTCCATATAGGCAGGGCCGATTCCCTTGATCGTCGTACCGATTTTATTGTCACCTTTAGCTTCCTCTTGCAGGCGGTCCAGCTCGATGTGATAGGGCAGGATGACATGAGCGCGGTCTGAAATCCGCAGATTGTCTGTGGTAATGCCTTCCTCATGCAAATAAGTAAGCTCTTTGACCAGAGATTTAGGATTGACCACCATCCCGTTTCCGATTACTGAAATTTTTTCTGGGAAGAAAATTCCTGACGGAATTAAATGCAATTTATATTTTTTCCCGTCGATTACAATTGTATGGCCAGCATTGTCACCGCCCTGATAGCGAGCAATCACTTCAGCATTGGCCGAAAGAAAATCGGTGATTTTCCCTTTCCCTTCATCTCCCCATTGGGTTCCTACAACAACAACTGATGTCATAATTTCGTCTGAGCCGCGAGAGCTCTTCCTTTCTTAATCTACAAGGCAGGAGTTTCACCTGCAAACGTATCTTACACTTCATTATAAGAAAATTTTGAGTTTTTTTCAAGATTGAACAGTTTGTAAATTTGGATTTTCCCCCAATAAATAAAGCAGATAAAAAGAAAAGTTCGGAAATTTCCTAGAAACGTAGCGAATAGTTGTTTTCTGACTTTTTTTGTAATAGACTGAATGTACCATATCAAGAACGGAAGAGAATGATGACAATTGAACGGTTATTAGAAAAGCTAGACCCAGCCAGCCCTATCTTACAAGCAACTTTTGGCCTGGAAAGAGAATCGCTGCGCGTGACAGAAACAGGAAAAATGGCTCAGACTCCCCATCCTAACTGTTTGGGCTCTCGCAATTTTCATCCCTATATCCAGACGGATTTTAGCGAGCAGCAGCTAGAGTTGATTACCCCCATTGCCACTTCGACTCGGGAAGTCCGCCGGCTTCTGGGAGCTATTACCGATGTGGCCGGGCGCTCCATTTCCAGAGAAGAACTCATGTGGCCCTTGTCCATGCCGCCGCAAATTCGAGAAGACGAGATTGAGATCGCTCACCTTGAAAATACATACGAGCTCCGTTACCGCCAAGGTCTAGCAGAAAAATACGGCAAACGGCTCCAGACCATTTCCGGCATTCACTACAATATCGAGCTAGGGAAAGATCTGATTGCTGCGCTATTTAAAGTTAGTGGCTTCAAATCACTCAAAGATTTCAAAAATGCTCTCTACCTCAAATTGGCTCGCAATTTCCTGCGTTTCCGCTGGCTGCTAACCTATCTTTATGGAGCAACTCCTCTGGCAGAAGCTGGATTTTACGATAATCCGCCCGATGCTCTTGTCCGTTCACTCCGCAATAGCCATTACGGCTACGTCAATGACGAGCATATCCATGTGTCATTTCGCTCGCTGGAAAGCTATATCTCAGACATCGAGGCCTATGTCGAGTCTGGCGACCTAAGTGCAGAAAAGGAATTTTACTCGCCCGTACGCTTTCGCGGGCAAAAACGAAATCGAGATTATCTAGAACAAGGCATTACTTACTTGGAACTGCGCTGTTTCGACCTCAATCCATTTGATGCCTTGTGCATCAGTCAGGAAACTTTGGATACAGTCCATCTCTTTCTCTTGGCCCTGTTGTGGCTGGATGATGTGACGGATAGTGATGAGCAGCTACAAGCCGCTTTTGCTCTCAACGATGCTATCGCTTTAGCTCACCCCTTGACTCCTCTACCTGCAGAAGCCGACAGTTCTCTCCTTCTCCAAGCTATGGAACATGTGATTCAGCATTTCAATTTGCCTGACTCCTATCACCAATTACTGGCACAAGTCAAAGCTGCACTGGCTGATCCCAAACTGACTCTGGCAGGCCAATTATTGCCTCATATTGAGAAGAATTCCCTATCAACATTTGGACTTGCAAAAGCGCGAGAATATCGGGATTATATCTGGACTGCTCCTTATGCCCTCAAAGGCTATGAAAATATGGAATTATCCACTCAGATGCTTATGTTTGACGCTCTCCAGAAAGGCCTCCATCTCGAAATCCTAGATGAAAATGACCAATTTCTCAAACTTTGGCATGGTCAGCATGTGGAGTATGTCAAGAACGGCAACATGACTTCCAAGGATAACTATGTCATCCCTCTGGCCATGGCCAATAAAACGGTCACCAAAAAGATTTTGACGGCAGCTAACTTTCCTGTCCCTGCTGGGGCGGAGTTTTCTTCCCTTGAGGAAGGCTTGACCTATTACCCTTTGATTAAAGACCGACAAATTGTTGTCAAGCCCAAGTCAACC
Source organism: Streptococcus sp. Marseille-P7376 (assembly GCF_902460385.1). NCBI lineage: Bacteria > Bacillati > Bacillota > Bacilli > Lactobacillales > Streptococcaceae > Streptococcus > Streptococcus sp. Marseille-P7376. Next base: position 4,213 of record NZ_CABPTS010000013.1, on the reverse strand, counting down.
AATTTCGGACTGGGCATCTCTATCTTCCAAGAACCGGCTAGTCTGGAAGCTTATGGCAAGGCTTTGGAGATTGCTTTTTCAGAAGACGCCGCCGTCTTGGTGGAGGAATTTATCGCTGGAACGGAGTACCGTTTCTTTGTCTTAGACGGTCAGTGCCAAGCAGTCCTCTTGCGAGTGGCGGCCAATGTCGTCGGAGACGGTCAGCATACCGTGAGAGAATTGGTTGCCATCAAAAATGACAATCCCTTGCGAGGACGAGACCATCGTTCACCGCTTGAAATCATTGAACTGGGAGACATTGAACTGCTCATGCTGGACCAGCAAGGCTATGGACCAGATGATATTCTACCTGCTGGAGTCAAGGTTGACTTGCGGCGCAATTCCAACATTTCTACTGGCGGAGACTCGATCGATGTCACAGACAGCATGCACCCATCTTACAAGGAACTTGCTGCTGACATGGCAAAAGCTATGGGAGCTTGGGCCTGTGGCGTTGACCTGATCATCCCTGACAGCTCTGCTATTTCCACAAAGGAAAATCCCAACTGCACCTGCATCGAGCTCAACTTCAACCCCTCTATGTATATGCACACCTATTGTGCTGAGGGGCCGGGACAAAGCATCACCCCGAAAATACTAGCCAAACTTTTCCCAGAAATGGACTGATAAAACAAGAATCGCAGGGGATTCCTTGCGATTTTTGCTTGTCTACTTGCAATAAACAATGAACCTTTCGCTCGACAAACAAGGCTTGCTTTCGTGATAGGAAGCAAATCTCTTTCTTGCTTACGCAAACATTCTCAGCAAATCTAAAAGCGCATCCGAATATATAAAATCATTGCACTCTTTATCCTTCAAAAATCAGCTTTTATGTTAAAATAGAGATAACATATTGAGTAGAAAGAGAAAGGTTCATGTCGAGGAGAAATGATGATTCTAACCAGCAACCGGAATGGTTTAGCTGGTTTTGGATACTTATATTTGTATTTGGTTCTGGAATAGTGGCCAGTTATCTGCTCCCCATTGCTATTCTGGGAGCTGTTGGATATGGGATTTATCGTTACCATAACCAGAGAAAAGATCGTATTGAAGCTAAACAAAACAGCATCGGTCGTATTGAATATCTGAAATCAGAGATTGGGCAGGCCGACCGCCGCATTAAAAAATTGGAAAGCTACCAAAAAGATGGCGACCAAGAAAGCTATCAAGATTTAGCTCTACAAATTCTTCCCCAGCTCACCTATATCAAAAATACTGCTAACGACTTACGGGGAGAAATTCCTGCCTCTGTCTACCAGCGAATCCAGACCAAAATTCGTACTGTCACCGATGAAATAGACGAACAGCTACAAAAGATTGAACGAGAGAAAAAACGAAAAGAAGCGCAGCCCAAGAAAACTAGTCTAGAAGAGCTAGCACCAGAATTAGCCGCTACGGTTCGCAATATTCAGATTGACCATGAGGCCATTCTGCAAAAAATCTCTCAATCCGAAAGCAATAATAAGGAGGAGCTGACTGCCATTCATCAGTCACAGATGGAGCACTACGAAGATATTTTAGAAGGCTACCTCAAAATCAAAGCTTCTCCCAAAGATTTTTACAATGCTGAGGAGCGGCTAGCCAAGGCCAAAGCAGCCATCGAGCAGTTTGACTTGGACCTAGACGAAGCGCTGCGCCAGCTAAATGAAGCTGATTTGAGGGATTTTGACATTAGCCTGCGTATCTTAGACAAAGAAAAGCAAACAGACCCCGGCTTTTAAGCTAGATAAACCAAAGGAGAAACTATGAGCCTAGAATTTAATTTTGACATTGATAAAATTGCTAACAATGCTATCAGCAAAAGTGATAAAACAACAGAAATCATCGAAGCCAATACGACCCAAGAAAATGGCCAGCTAACTTTTCTGGAAAAACTGACTCCTGAGCAACAGAGTGCGATCACAGCTAAAGCCCCTCAACTGGTGGATAATTTCGTATCGGACCAAAATGCCTTGCTAGACTTTGGCCAATCTGCTGTCGAAGAAGTCAACAGCACCGTCAATCGTATCTTAGCCGAGCAGAAAAAATTACAAATTCCTCAGGTAGATGAGCTTTTAAAAAATACCAATAAAGAACTCAATGGCTTTGTCGCAAAATACAAGGATGCTCAAGTAGCAGAACTAGACAAAAAGCCTAATTTCCTGGAAAAACTCTTCAAACAGAGCAAAAACACTCTTCAAGAATTCTATTTTGACTCACAAAATATTGAGCAGAAAATGGACGGCATGGCTGCAACCGTCGTCAAACAAGAAGATGTTCTGGCTCGCAATATTGTTTCTGCTGAAATGCTGATTGAGGACAATACCAAATCGATTGAAAACCTAGTCGGAGTTATTTCCTTTATCGAAGCTGCTGAGCAAGAATCTGGCAATCGAGCGCTCAAGCTGCAGGCTGAAGTTGCTCAGTTAGATATGACAACCGTTGACTACCAAGTAAAATCACAAGAATTAGCCCGAATGACAGAGGTGGTCAATACTCTAGAGCAGCAACACACTGAATATGTCAGCCGTCTCTATGTGGCTTGGGCAACCACTCCTCAGATGCGTAATCTGGTCAAGGTTTCCTCTGATATGCGCCAAAAGCTTGGAATGCTCCGTCGAAATACTATTCCAACTATGAAACTGTCTATCGCCCAGTTAGGCATTCTCCAGCAATCCATGAAGTCTGGTCAGGTAGCTGACGCCATCTCGAATGCCAATAACGCTGCCCTGCAAATGCTCGCCGAAACGAGCAAGGAAGTCATTCCTCAGCTGGAACAGATTTCCCAAAGTCCTACTATCGCTGTTGAGTCTGTCACCAAGCTAGCAGAAAGCCTCGTTGCTCAAAATCAAGGCATTATCGAAGCCATTGATAAAGGACGGGAAAAACGCGCTCTGCTAGAAGCTACTGTTATCCAGTCTGCAGAGACCATCAACAACTCTGTTAAACTGCGTGATCAAAAGATTATCCAAACCCTGCTGGATCAAGGCAAGGAAGCCCAGAAAGAATTAACTACAGAATAAGTAAAAGAGCCTGGATGGCTCTTTTAATGTTTTACTTTTTAAATGATCAATACAGTCCTGTCTTCCGATTATCCCTTTAAAACAAGCAGCTTTCCAACAGTTCTTTATTGCGCAGCTGGGCTAACCAGTTGTCAGGAATCCCTTCCAAACCATAGATGATACCAGCCAATCCGCCAGCAACTGCTGCTACTGTATCAGTGTCATCGCCCAAATTAACAGCTTTCAGGACAGTTTCCAGATAAGAAGTGCTAGTCAGTAAGCACCAAAGTGCTGCTTCCAAGGTATCTACCACATAGCCACTAGAGCGAATGTCATCTTCGGTCAGCTCTGCTAAAGTTTGCAAACGAGCATAGGTCGTGCTAGTCTCTAAGTCTGATAGTATTTCCGATAGTTGCTGACCTTTTAAGAGCCTACGAGCAATATCCACATAAAGCTGACAGGCCTCTATGGAAGTCGCATGGGCATGTGTAATACTGGAAACAGCTTCAATATCAGACGGACCAGCTGCCGTAAAGACTAGGGGCAGAATCCGCATCAAAGAACCATTTCCATTGGAACATTCATCAGATAGACCGTGTCCTCTTGTCAAAGCTTCGCGAGTCGCATTTCCTACATCAAAGGTCAAGCCATCTGGCATGTAAGCTCCCTCGAAGAGCCAATGTTTAAACCGCTGCTGCATATCGACAGGGTCAATCTTACCTTTTTCCCTGATAGAATCACAGGTCGCCAAAACAAGACTGGTATCATCCGACCATGTCCCAGCTGGCTGTTGATGACTGCCGTATCCAGTCATACCGGTCGCTTCAAAGCTCCCTCTTTCTTGAAATTCATAGGGTACTCCCAAAGCATCCGCCACTGCTAGGCCATAAACAGCTATCTTTAAATCCTGATTCATCAACTCGCTCCTTTCTATTTTAACTTGATTATAGCACGATTAAAGAAAAAATCTAAAACAAAAACAAGCACAGTGTACGTTTGTCAATGATGTGAGACCAAACTAAAGTTATCTAAAAACTTGATATGGTATTCTCTACAAGGAGCTAGTTCCTTGTAGAGTTTTTCTTATTTCGATAGGTGACATCCAGTTTAAAGTTTGCATGGGCAATCGATTGGATTTGTAGAGATAGCGCCCCATCTGTTTGATGAGATCGTCATAGGAATAGAACTGGAGA
>NZ_CABPTS010000012.1:0-65327 GCF_902460385.1 Streptococcus sp. Marseille-P7376 | reverse complement strand
TGGCTTTCGGAACTTTGACAACTTTAGAACTAGAATTCTCATCACTTTGAGTATCAAAAAGGAGAGGACCAATTTTGTCCTCTCCAGATGTTAGCTGACATCAACCCACTACAGTTGACAAAGAGCCTCTATTCGTACCCACCTTGTAGGCAAGGCCTACTTGATGAGCACATTACTCCAGCTTTCGCTCCGAATTAAGCACGAACAGTCACACTACTGCCATCTTCTTTATACAGATTGATTAAGCCTTCCTTGCGGGCACGGACCATATCACCAGGTTGGACTGGCTGCGGAACGGTAATCGTCAGCAATTCCATTGGATTTGGTGCGCGGTCAATCTTATTGCCCTGATCATCATGGAGGTCGGTAATATAGGTTTCAAAATGCCGGAAACCAGGTCCGTAGAATTCTACCTGATCGCCTTCATGGATAACATTCCGCTGGCGAATGGTCGCAGTTTGAGTGGCCTCATCATAAGCAACCACTTCTGCCACAAATTTGTATTCTGGAATCTTACGTCGCGCTCCGAAAAGCTGCTCATTCTCAGTTGGTGTATGATAGTAAAAGCCAGTGGCCAGCTCACGTTGGGCTACTTTCCACATTTCATCTACCAAATCTTGCTTAATAGATTCAAACTTTTCTGGACTTTCCAAATAAGCATCCACAGCTGCTTTGTAGCAGTTAGTCACCGTCGAAACATAGTGAATGGACTTCATCCGGCCTTCGATTTTCAAACTATCGACACCATTTTCAATCATATCAGGAATCCGATCAATCATGGACATATCGACCGCAGACATGGAGAATTCCTCTGGAACAGCTCCCTGCAAACTCTTGCGTTCTTGACCGAAAGGCATGTCGTATAAATCATATTTCCAACGACAAGATTGCGAGCAGCCACCACGGTTAGCGTCACGCATACTCATGTGATTGGAAAGGGTACAACGGCCAGAGTAAGAAATACACATGGCCCCATGAACGAAAGCTTCGATTTCTACATCTGTACGCTTGCGAATCTCAGCTAGCTCGGCCATAGAAACCTCACGCGCCAAAACGACCCGTGTCAAACCAAGATTTTTCCAAAATTCAAGTGTTTCATAGTTAGTAGCACTAGCTTGCGTTGACAGATGAATCTCCAGGCCGGGTGCTTCAGAAGCTGCAATCGCAATCAAGGCTGGGTCAGAAACAATAACAGCCGCAATCCCGATATCCCGCAAACGACGGAACCATTCTCCAGCTCCAGCTTCATTTCCTTCGTGCATGACCATATTAGCTGCTACATAGACCTTGGCACCATACTCAGCCGCAAACTGAACCCCTTCTTCCATTTGCTCAAAAGTGAAGTTTCCCGCACGACTGCGCAAACCATAGGCTTGACCACCAATAAAAACAGCATCTGCTCCATAGCGAACAGCTACTTTTAACTTTTCTAACGTACCAGCTGGTGAGAGCACTTCTGGACGTTTTAATTTTTTTGTCATCTTTTCTCCTATTTGCAATATAAAAGTATTGATGTTTAACCTTATCTATTTTATAGCAATTTACTGCTAAAAGCAAGATAAGAAACTTTATTTTAACAATTCTAATCCCGATATTCGAATTAAATCAAAAAAGCAACTGGACATGCAGTTGCCCTATATTTATTTTACCATATCTGGATCATAATCATAAAAACCAGTATCCAGAAAACGATTCTTCGGATGCAGTTTATGAACCAACTCATCCAGCAAGAAAGCTTGGTCATGCGTAAATTCACCTTTTTCAAGCAAGTCACGAGCTCGGATAAAGAGCTTGACAATCTCGACAAAATTCTGACCTGGCGTATAAAGTCCTTCCAGCTTCCAGTGGGTAAATCCATGTTCAACTAATTCTCCCAATTTGGTCATCAAATCCAGATCATTATTGGCAAAGATATGCGTACCATGATTGTCTTCAAAAATCGAATAATGACTTTTAGGGTCACTTGGCTCCGCCAAGAAAAGATCTCTTTCTCTGGTCTTTTCATCATCTATATGCGTAAAATTGTAGTAATTTTGCAGGAGAGGTCGCTTCGAATGATGGATAACACTGGCACCGTAAACTAAGATTTCGGCAGGAATTTCCAGAATCTCTGGCATCTTGAAGAGCTCAGCCGATGGGATTTCACGCGCTAAAACCGCTTCAGAGACACCAGCATTTTTGCCCCAAAAGTTGATCTGACGGCTGCTGGTAACCATCGTAGAGGCATCATAAATAGTCTTAAAATTGTAGCCATCACGCTGCAGGACGTAAAAAACACCTGCATCTCCGACTGTAATGTAATCAACCCCAATCTCTTGAAGATAGTCTAAATACGGCTTAATTTTATCCATCATATCTTGGTGCATGAGAGCGTTTACGGCAACTGTCAACTCTTTCCCGTGCTGATGAACCAGAGAAGAAATACGATTTAATTCGTCATAGGTAAAATTATGGGGCAGTCGAAGACCATAATTTTTTTCACCGACATAAATTCTATCAACTCCTGCCTGTAAGAGTTGCTCAACTTGCTCTACACTTTCAGCTGTAGCTGTAATAATTATCTTTTTCATACCATCTATTATAACAAAAAAATATTTGCTGGCTATTCTTAATTCGAATTTAGTCGTTTTGTAATGTTTTTGTAATATTTTAAACAGACAAACATGGTAAAATTATAGAGTACTGAAGGAGAGAGAATTATGCCCGTAAGAAAATACCAACAATATGATGACCCTATTGACTATACCTATCAAGATGAAACTATACAATCCCCACTCTATCAAGAATATCTACCTGAAGCTGAATCCGATCCAAAGTTAAGTGAATTGTTCTTCTTTTTAAATATTGCTGTTTTCTGTGTTTTAACCGTTTTATTTAGTTTTATATTTTTGACTTTCAAAGTAAATGCTTTTATAGCTTTTGTACTTGCCATCGCAACTAGTTTGTTTGCTATTCAGCTCTATCGAACATTTGCAAAAAAACATTCTGCTAAAAATTAATTTATGTCCCTACAATTTTGAAAAGAAAGAGGCTAGAAAAGCCTCTTTTTTAGCTCTTTGTCAACTGTAGTGGGTTGATGTCAGTTAACACCTAGAGAGGACGAACTTCGTTCTCTCTTTCTTTATGTTCAAAGCAATCAAAATCCGTTTTTTAAAGTTTTCAAAGTTCCTGAAACCAAAGGCATTTCTCTTAATGACTTTGATGAGATTGTTAGTAGCTTCCAGTTTGGCGTTGGAATAGGGCAATTCTAGTGCATTCAATACCTTGTCTTTATCCTTTAGAAATGTCTTAAATACCGTCTGGAAAATAGGATTAACAGTGGCTATTTCCTGTTCGATGAGATCAAAGAAATGGTCTGAGTTCTTCTCTTGGAAATGGAATAAGAGCAATTGATAGAGTTCATAGTGCTATCGTAGTTCCTCGGAGAAAGACAGGAGTTTTTCCAGGATTTCCTTGTTAGTCAAATGCATTCGAAACATAGGGCGATAAAATCGTTTATCATTGATTTTACGGCTATCTTGTTGTATCAATTTCCAGTAGCGTTTCAAAGCACGATATTCCTGCGATTTTCTGTCGAATTGATTCATAATTTGAATACGGACACGGTTCATAGCTCGACTAAGGTGTTGCACGATATGAAAGCGATCGAGTACAATTTTTGCATTCGGAAAAAGTTGTTTAGCAAGTTGATAATAGGGACTAAACATATCCATCGTAATCACTTTGACCAGATTTCTAACCTTTCTAGGATAGCGTAGAAAGTGGTTTCGGATGGTCGCTTGAGTTCTTCCGTCAAGTATAGCAATGACGTTTAGGGAGTTGAAATCTTGAGCGATAAAGCTCATTTTCCCCTTCTTGAAGGCATACTCGTCCCAGCTCATCACCTCAGGTAAGGTATTCCAATCCGTTTCAAACTTGAACTCATTGAGCTTTCTCATAACTGACGATGTTGAAATTGATAGCCTGTGTGCAATATGTTTCATTGCTTGATTTTCGATGAGTAATTGTGCGATTTTCTGGTTAACAGCGACAGAGATTTGGTGGTTCTTCTTGACAAGAGGAGTTTCAGCGACCGCTATTTTTCCGCAATCTTTACACTTGAAGCGACGCTTTCGAAGACGGATAAGCAGTGGGAAACCAGCTGTTTCTAGGTAGGGGATCTTAGAGGCTTTCTGGAAATCGTATTTTGCCATTTGTCCCTTGCATTTTGGGCATTTAGGGGCTGTGTAATCCAAGTGACCGTGGAGTTCTAAGTGAGTTCCCATATCATACTCATCAGTGATAAGGATATTTTGGTCTTTTATTCTGAGAAAATTTGTGATAAGATTTAGTTGTTCCATATGAGTCTTTCTAATGTGAGTTTGGTTGCTTTTCATTATAGGTCATATGGGACTTTTTGTATATACTCAAAAAGGCTCCATAATCTCCTTGGCGGGTTTACCCACTACAGAAATTATAGAGCCCGAATTAGATAGCGGAAGTCCTTATTCTAAAAATTCTGCTATTGCTTTTAAAAAATAAAACTCTTCAAATCGCTTTTGATTTGAAGAGTTATTTTTTGAATTTGCGGCTTTCGAGCCCAATATCTTTTCTTTGGGCTTCACGGATGTTATTGGGGACTAGACTGATGCGCTGGATATCAGGCACACGGATGATGGTCGTCATGCTTTTTTTGAAATTCTTGACAATTAATTGTTGGCGGTCACGGTCATATTTGACAATATCGCCAGTAAAATTCTTATCCAGAAAAATAACATGGACACCAGAATTTTTCCGCAGGGCCAAGTCAATCGTACGCAGAATATGACTGTTGTCTTCCTCTTCTTTATCCGTTTTTTTATAGTTGATAAACTCATTGGTTTTTTGCAAAATCATTTCGAGATATTTTTTCATAGCTAAAATCTCCATAACTTGTTACAATATATTATATAATAAAATAATTCAAAAAGTAAAATCTTTTACGAATAATGAGATAGAAAGTAAAAATGAGGTGAAATATGGCTGATTTTAAATTTGAAATTGAGGAAAAATTGCTCGTTTTATCAGAAAATGAAAAAGGTTGGACCAAGGAGCTCAACCGCGTAAGCTTTAACGGTGCGCCTGCCAAGTATGATATCCGTACTTGGAGTCCTGACCACAGCAAGATGGGCAAGGGAATCACCCTTTCTAACGAGGAATTTCAAGTTCTTCTGGATGCATTTAAAAACGGATAGACTTTGAGTCTATCTGTTTTTATTTGAAAAATAGGGATGAAAGGCCAGACTTTTAAAAATAGGAATGCTAATTAGGGTAATTGCTAGAATTTTTAAAAGATCAGGAAGAATGAAAGGTGTCACACCAACGGAAATCGCTTGAGCGAAATTCATCTGAGCTAGAAAATGAAGTCCGATAACTCCACCAACAAAGACCAGAGTATCTCCGAGTAGATTAGCTAAAAAGACCGTGTAAAATTTACTATCTTTGCCCGTTAGACTGGAAGTGACCAGTGCAAAGAGCAAATAAGCCCAAAGATAACCTGCACTTGGCCCAAGAAGTGCTTGAAAGCCTCCGCTTCCACCAGCAAAAACCGGCAATCCAATAGCTCCGAGAAGCAAATATAAGAAAACAGCTAAGAGAGCTTCGCGGCGCTCAAAGATGGTTGCAATCAGGCCGACAGCAAAGGTCTGTAGAGTAATGGGAATCGGTCCAATGGAGAAACTAAGCTGAGACAGCACAGCCAATAAGGCAGCACCGATAGCAGGGAGAATGAAAGAAAAGGATTTGTTCATAATAGTAAACCTCTTTTTTAAATATGGTAACTATTTTAAAACAAAATAAAAAAAAGTCAAGTCTTTTTAAATCAGACTAGACAATTGAGTGGCTATTTACGCTTTTTACGACTCCGAATGAGGAGAAAGATAAAGGCAATTAGGCCAAAAATATTAAAGAAAATAATCCCTAGAGCTGCTAATAATTTTTTCGTTTTGCTCATTTCCAATCCCCCTTCTTTTATTATTTCTTACTATCATATCAAAAATACTTCTTCTTGAATAGCAGAAAGGAAAGAAGATTGATATAGTTTTAAACTATAGTTAGATCAATGAAATGAGATTATCTAAAAGTGCCATAAAATTTTGAATACTAGGCACTTGACTGATATAATGATTCTTATCCAATAACGAATCTAAAAGTTATAACAAGGATTAAATTAGTAAAGCAGAGGTAATTTTTATGACACATACACACGCACCTTTCAGAGTAGATCATGTTGGTTCCTTTCTTCGTCCTCAAGAATTGGTGAAGGCACGTGAGGCTTTCGCAGAAGGCAAGATTAGTCAAGAAGAGCTGACAGCAGTTGAGGATCAGGCTATCCGTGATTTGGTCGCGAAGGAAGTAAAGGCAGGGCTAAAAAGCGTAACAGATGGGGAATTCCGTCGGGCCTATTGGCATTTGGACTTTTTCTGGGGTTTCCAGGGGATTGACCATGTCCAAGCTGCAGAAGGCTATCATTTCCACGGGGAAACAACTAAAGCCGATTCGGCTCTGATTGCTGGCAAGATTTCTGGGGAAAAACATCCTTTTGTTCAACATTACCAGTTTTTGCGGGATTTGGTAGCGGATAATGACCAAGTAGAAGCTAAATATACCATTCCAGCGCCAGCTCAGTTTTATTTTGAACTGATTCGCGATGCTGAGCATGTAGAAAAACTGAATGAGATTTACCCTGATTTTGACCAGCTACGTGAGGATATTAAGACGGCCTATCTGCAGGTTATTCAAGACTTGGTGGATGCTGGACTCAAAACTCTGCAAGTGGATGATTGTACTTGGGGTGTCTTGGTAGATGACAATTTCCTATCCGCTTGGGGGGCAGCTCAGGGTAAGACGAAAGACCAAGTCCGCGAAGAATTGGCCAATCTCTTCTTAACTCTTAATAACGATGTCTATGAAAATGTACCGACTAATCTGACAGTCAACACTCATGTCTGCCGAGGAAATTACCATTCAACTTGGGCCTCTTCAGGCGGCTATGCTCCAATTGCTGAGGAACTCTTTGAAAAAGAAGCAGTTAATGCTTATTTCTTAGAATTTGATACAGAGCGGGCTGGCGGCTTCGAGCCTCTGGCTAAGGTAACACTAGGCAAGAAGGTGGTTCTAGGGCTCTTGACTTCTAAGAGTGGTCAGCTAGAAGACAAAGAGGCTGTCATTGCCCGAATCAAGGAAGCTAGTCAGTATGTTCCACTGGAAAACTTGTATTTGTCTACTCAGTGCGGATTTGCTTCTACTGAGGAAGGCAATATCCTGACTGAAGAAAATCAATGGGAAAAGATTGCGCTGATTTCTGACATCGTCAAAGAAGTCTGGGGCGAGTAAACTGGCTGAATATGAGAAAGCGGGAAAGACCTGTTTGAAGGTTTTCCCGCTCTTTTTCTTAAAATGGGCAGATATACGACGATAATTTTGGATCCCAATAAGCTCGACTGTAAATTATTTTAGAAGTAATTGAAAATCTTTTGAATAATAATTGAAATTTTTCGTTTAGCATAGACAAAGAAATCAAAGAACAAACCTAGCTTTCTCTCTTTAACCTTATTCAGATTTTATAATGAGCTCTTTCTTACAAAAATGTAAGATAAAAATTAAAAATGAAAGAATAAGTTATGGTTACATTCTCTTGTTTATTTTATGATAATAATGAGCCTTAGAAAGGAGAAAAGGGAGTGGGACAGAACTAAATTTTTATAAAATCAGTTCATTATTCTACCTCCAAGCCTGATTAAGATTTCCTCGAATCTTGAAAGGCGAATGAAAGAGCCAGTCAGCTACTGCGTCATCAGTTTGGAATAATATAAATGTTTAACCAAGCTGATCTTGTTTCCGGTTCTCATCAGTATTATCTCATGGTGACAAATTCTTCGGATCCGGTCGGATGGATGGCAACGGTGGCGTCAAAGTCAGCCTTGGTGGCTCCCATCTTGATAGCTACGGCGAAGCCCTGAATCATTTCATCTACGCCATATCCGATACCGTGTAGGCCAATGACTTTCTCATTGTCACCAGCGGTGATGAGCTTAAAGCGAGCCTGTTGGCGGTGGCGAGTAACGGCTGAGTACATGGAGGTAAAGCTAGAGGTGTAGAGGTGGATATTTTCAGCGCCGTAGTTCTGAATTGCTTCTTCTTCTGTTAGACCAACTGTCCCAATAGCGGGATGGGAGAAGACCACAGTTGGAATAGTAGTATAGTCCATCTTGGCATCTGTCTTGCCGTTAAAGAGGCGCTCAGATAGGGTGCGGCCAGCCTTGATTGCTACCGGTGTCAGTTCTTTTTCGCCAGTCACATCGCCCAAGGCATAGATGCCAGGTACGACAGTATTTTGGTATTCATCCACAGCGATGAAGCCTCGGTCATTTAGGGTAACCCCTGCAACATCAAGATTGAGGCCTTGGACATTTGGCTTACGCCCAATAGCCCAGATGATATGCTCTGCTGTGTGGTTGCTCCCGTCTTGGAAGTGGATTTTCAGTTGGCCATCAGCCAGTTTTTCCACTCGTTCGGGTATCTTGTGAGCATGAAGACTTGGACCAGATTTTTCCATCTCTGCCACCAATCCGTCAATCAGATAGCTATCGAAATTACGGAGGGGACGGTCGCGACGGACAAAGAGATCCGTCTTGACACCTAGAGTATGGAGGACACCAGCAAGCTCCACTGCGATATAGCCTGCTCCGACAACGGCAACAGACTTGGGAAGCTCTTCCCAAGCAAAAACATCGTCGGAAGTCTCGCCGTATTCTGCACCAGGAATCTGTGGAATGGCTGCATGAGCGCCTGTTGCGATAACGATATGTTTGGCGCGAATCAGCTCCCCATTGACTTCCACTGTGTGCTTGTCAACGAAATGAGCGCGACCTTCAATCAGTTCAACGCCGTTGCGTTTGAAGCTTCCATCGTAGGATGAGCGAGCGCGGTCAATGTATGCTTCCCGGTTTTTTCGTAAGGTGGCAAAGTCAAAGTGCTGATTTTCTGAAGTAAAGCCATAGTCTGGTCCATAGTGCTGGATGGCCTCGGCAATCTGAGCTCCGTACCACATGATTTTTTTAGGAACGCAGCCAAGATTGACACAGGTTCCCCCTAATTTCTTTTCTTCAATGACAGCAGCTTTGGCGCCATGCTCGCCAGCACGATTCATAGTAGCAATTCCGCCGCTGCCGCCGCCAATAGCAATAATATCGAATTCTTTCATAGTTAGATATAAGCTCCTTTAATCAATATGAGGTAATTGTACCTTTTTTAGAAAGTGAATGCAAAAATCTGCTACGAGAGGTGAAGAGCATTACAGAGAAGAAATTAAAACACCTTTGAGATTTTCAAAGTTTTTTGTGAAAAAAATAAAATATAGTTATGATATAATATAAAAAAAGAAAAAATCGTTTTCATCAGGAGGAAGAAAAAAGATGAAAAAGTTAAAAAAATGGCAGATATTTAGCATTATTGGAACTGCCGTTACAATTGTTTTAGTGGCCATTTTCTTTATGTGGTTTAGTGGAAACAATGCTTCGACACCAGAAGTAGAATCAACTCCAATCGTCCAAAAAGTCAAAGAAGGTTCCGTTGCTTCATCTGTTTTATTGACAGGAAATGTGACTGCCAATGGAGAACAGTATGTTTACTATGATGGGACCAAGGGAGATTTAGAGAGTGTTTTAGTAAATGTGGGGGATCAAGTAACAGTTGGTCAGGCTTTGGTTCAGTATAAGAGTACAGAGGCTCAGGTTGCCTATGATACAGCAGTCCGTGCTGTCAATAAAGTTGATCGTCAGATTTATGACCTACAGACAAATGGGGTCTCTGTATCATCAACGGGAGACGAAGAAGCGGATGATAAATCAGCAGCCTCTGCTCAACGCTCAGTCGACTCACAGCTTGCTGATCTGCGGGATGCGCGGGCTGATGCGGTTGACAGTATGAATAAAGCTTATGCCCTACTTGAAGCAACTACCGTAACAAGTACAGCAGAAGGTACCGTTGTTGAAGTAAATAGAGATGTTTCCAAATCTACAACTGGCAGCAATCAAACACTTGTTCATATTGTCAGCAATGAAAATCTGCAAATTAAAGGAGAGCTTTCTGAATACAATCTTGCTAATTTGTCTGTTGGTCAGGAAGTAACCATTACATCAAAAGTTTACCCTGACAAAAAATGGACAGGTAAAATCAGCTTTATCTCCAATTATCCAAAAGATGGTCAACAAGCAGCATCTGGAGCAGGTGGAGCAGCGCCGGCATCTGGTGCAAAATACCCATTTACGATAGATATTACTAGTGAAATAGGAGAGCTCAAACAAGGTTTCTCTGTCAATATTGAAGTTAAAAACAATACTCGAGGCATTCTTGTGCCAGTCAGCAGTGTAGTACCAGATGGAGACAAAAACTATGTTTGGACACTGGAAAAAGGAGTTGCCAAGAAGGCAGAAGTAACTCTCGGAAATGCTGATGCTGAAAATCAAGAAATCTCATCTGGTTTGACAAAAGACAGTAAAGTTATCACCAATCCAACAGATAGCTTAAAAGATGGTCAAGAGGTGAAATCTTATGAAGAAGCTAATTGATTTAAAGAATATAAATAAAAGCTATCGAAATGGTGATCAAGAACTTCGGGTTTTGAAAGACATCAATTTGGAAGTGGAAGAAGGAGAATTCGTTGCCATCATGGGACCTTCTGGCTCTGGGAAATCGACTCTGATGAATATCATTGGTATGCTGGATCGTCCGACAAGTGGTGAATATTATTTGGGAAACAAAGAAGTAGCGAAACTTGGAGATAAAAAGCTAGCCAAGGTCCGCAATAATAAAATCGGTTTTGTTTTCCAGCAGTTCTTTCTCTTATCTAAACTTAATGCTCTGCAGAATGTTGAGCTGCCGCTGATCTATGCGGGTGTTTCTCAGTCTAAACGGAAGGCCTTGGCAGAACAATTTCTCAAAAAGGTTGAATTGGAGTCGCGGATGCTCCATCTTCCATCAGAACTTTCCGGAGGACAAAAGCAGCGGGTGGCTATTGCGCGTGCTCTGGTCAACAATCCCTCCATTATTCTTGCAGATGAACCGACAGGGGCTTTGGATACCAAGACTGGTGAGCAGATTATGGAATTTTTGACAGAGTTAAACGAGGAAGGCAAGACCATCATCATGGTTACCCATGAGCCTGAAATTGCAGCCTATGCCAAGCGGCAGATTGTCATTCGGGATGGGGCGATTTCTTCAGATAGTGCTAAGAAGGAGGAATTGGATTAATGCAAAATTTTAAATTTGCCATTAGCTCCATTCTTGGGCATAAAATGCGAGCTTTTCTGACAATGATTGGGATTATTATTGGAGTTGCTTCGGTGGTGGTCATTATGGCTTTGGGAAACGGAATGCAACAAGGAGTCACCAAAAGCATTACGAAAGACCAACAGTATGTTGCCTTGTTATATTCGCATACCAAAAGTAACTATACGATGGGTGTCCATTTGATGGAGTTTAATGGTGAGGCAGAGACAGATAGTGAAATACTAGAAGAACCACCTGTTATCCAGGAAGCTTGGGTCAAAGAATTACTAAAAGTTGACGGAGTCAAGGGCTATTATGTAACAAATGGATCGTCAGCCGATTTTTCTTATCACAACAAGAAGTCTGAGAAGGTCAATATTACAGGAGTCAATGCGACTTTCTTTAAAATTAGAAAATATGAGATTCTAGCAGGGCGTACTCTTTTGCCTAGTGATTACCAAAGTTTTTCTAATGTGATGATGATTGATGAAACGATTGCAAGTACTCTTTTTGGAAGTAGTAGCGAAGCATTAAACAAGGTGGTTTCAGTTGGGGAAAGCAACTATCGAGTTGTCGGTGTTTATAAAGATCCCAATGCTGGTCAAAGTATGAGTATGAGCTCAGGGAGCGCTCTGATGGCCAATACACAGGTAGCGTCTGAATTCCAGACAGATGAAATCTCAACTGTCTATGTCTATGTTCCAGAAGTTAACCGTATCAATGAAGTTGGTGTAGAAGCTGCAAAAGAGCTGACTAATCTGTCAGGAGCTCGTCAAGGAGAATATCAAATCCTAAATATGGACAGTATGCTGGAACAATACAAGCAAATTACTGGAACCATGACCGGTGTGATCGGAGCCATCGCTGGGATTTCCCTCTTTGTTGGTGGTATCGGTGTGATGAATATCATGCTGGTATCGGTCACAGAGCGAACTCGTGAGATTGGTCTACGTAAGGCTCTTGGAGCAACACGTGGAAATATCTTAACACAGTTCTTGATTGAATCCATGGTATTGACTCTTATCGGTGGTCTACTTGGCCTTGGCCTTGCCTATGGGATTAATGCCTTGCTGGCTGCAGTCGTCCCAGAAAATGTATTCGGAGGGCCACCAGTTGTCTCTGCTACTGCCGCTGTTGGAAGTTTGATTTTTTCAGCTATGGTTGGGATTATCTTCGGTATCCTGCCAGCCAATAAAGCATCTAAATTAGATCCGATTGAAGCGCTGAGATATGAATAATATAATCAAAAGTCTGGGAAACCAGACTTTTTGTGACTTGAATTGTCAAATTAAGTGCACAATTTTGCCATAAAATACTTCATAAGGAGTTTTCCAGTTGAGACACTTTCGTGGTCTATTATTTAGTTTATCCTCCCACAGCTGAATGGTGTGCTCGTCAATGAATGTTAAGTCGCTCCCTTTGGGAAAATATTCTCGTAATAATCCATTGGTATTCTCATTGGTTCCTCGTTACCAAGGCGCATGAGGGTCTGGGAAATAGACCTCTACCTTTAATTTATTAGTCAAGTCTTGATGATTCGTGAATTCTTTTCCTCTATCGGGAGTGACGGTTTCTTTCGGCAAGGGCTCTAACATTTGTACCATAGCCTCTATGACGAGTTTGCTTTTCTTGACCGCTACCTTCTTGATTTTAAGAAAGCGAGAATAGCGATCGGTTAGAGTAACTAAGCAAGCTTTCCCGATTTGACCGGCAACCGTATCTGCTTCCCAATCACCGATCCTAGCTCGCTTGTTTGCTTCTTCGGGTCTTTCGTGAATGGTATGAGAAATAGGAAATTTCCCTCTGTTTTCAACATGACCTTTCGTATGACGTTTCCATTCCCGACTAATGCTGGAAGGATGACGATGAAGTAATTTTCCAATTTGAGAAAAATTTAGTCCTTTTGTACGGTAAATCAGAATACTTTCGCGCTCATCTATGGTAAAATGGTGATAGCTCATAAGATTTCCTTTCGTAACTAGTTGGTTCAATTCTATTTTACTAGAAAATCTTATGAGTTTTTATTGTGCACTTATATTGTAGACTCAAGGATGTAAAATAAACAAAGAGTCTGGGACAAAAAGATTTCAATTTTTAAAAATCTTAATTATTAAGTCCTTCAAATATATAATTAAATGCGAAAAGCGAACAAAGCAGAATTCTGATTACCAGAAAACTAGTTTTGTTCGCTTTTTATATTTGAGCTCGGACTTTTGTCCCAGACTCTTTACTTTGTTACAATCTGTGTAAATTTCAGCTTATTTCATCGTTGGGAAGAGTAATACATCGCGGATGGTAGTGACATCCGTTAGCAGCATTACCAGGCGGTCGATACCAATACCGAGACCTCCAGTTGGTGGCATACCGTATTCCAGTGCTTCGACATAGTCATAGTCGATACCAGTTGCTTCGTCATCACCCAGTTCTTTGGCTTTTGCTTGTGCTTCAAAACGAGATAATTGGTCGATTGGATCGTTCAACTCGGTGAAGGCGTTGGCATATTCTTTGGTCATGATGAAGAGTTCGAAACGGTCTGTGAAGCGTGGGTCTTCTGGGTTTTTCTTAGCCAGAGGTGACACGGCAACAGGATGACCATAGATAAAGGTTGGTTGAATCAAGGTTTCTTCGACAAATTCTTCAAAGAAAGCATTGATGACATGACCTACGTCGGTGAAGTGCTGTTCAAGCGGAACTTTCTTTTCCTTAGCCAAGGCAGCAGCTTCTTCAAAGCTCATATCTTGCCAGAAGTCTACGCCAGTGATTTCCTTGATAGCATCCACCATGTGAACCCGTTTGAAAGGCTCGTTAATCTTGATTTCAGTGCCCTGATAGTTGACAGGCCCGTCGCCATTTACAGAAATCGCTGCATGTTGGATAATGGCTTCTGTCAAGTCCATGATATCTTGGAAGTCTGCATAGGCTTGGTAAACTTCGATAGAAGTGAACTCAGGGTTATGAGTGGCATCCATACCTTCGTTACGGAAGATACGACCAATCTCATAGACGCGCTCCATACCGCCGACGATGAGACGTTTCAAGTGAAGCTCAGTCGCAATCCGTAGCACCATGTCAATGTTTTGAGCATTGTGGTGAGTAATGAACGGACGAGCAGCAGCACCGCCTGCTTCGTTGTGAAGGACAGGAGTTTCAACTTCGAGGAATCCTTGTCCATCCAAGTAACGACGGATTTCTGAGATGATTTTGGAGCGAGTGACAAAGCGTTCAAAGCTCTCACGGTTGGAAATCAAGTCCAAATAACGTTTGCGGTAGATGGTTTCGACATCTGTCAGACCGTGGAATTTCTCAGGAAGCGGGCGCAGGGCCTTTGAAAGGTGAGTAATATGCGTTGCTTTGATAGAGAGTTCTCCCATATCGGTCCGCATCACTTCACCCTCGACACCTAAGAAGTCACCAAGGTCTGCTTTTTTGAAAATCTCGTAGTTTTCTTCACCGACTTCATCCTTACGAACGTAAATTTGGATTTGGCCTTCACGGTCTTGGATGTGGGCAAAGCCAACTTTACCTTTTCCGCGTTTGGTCATGAGACGGCCAGCGATAGTCGCAGTTTGGCTCAATTCATGTAATTCTTCTTTGGATTTGTCGCTGTATTTTTCTTTGAGTTGAGCAGAATTCGCAGTACGCTCAAAACGTTTTCCGAAAGGGTCAATCCCTTGCTCAGTCAGCGCAGCCATTTTTTCACGACGAATAATCTGCTGGTCATTTAATTCTTCAATATGTTCAGTAGTCATTTTCTTCCTCCTAAGGGCTTTCCTTCCTATTCTATCATAAACTAGAAGGAAATTCAGCAATAATTACCTATAAAAATAGAAAAAACTGCGATTTTTATAGGTTCGCAGTCTTATCTTCAACTAAATAATCTAAGTTATTCCAAGTAATCAATTTAAAAGAGTCAAAGTCATCTGTTTCTAGAATGGTGACGCTAGCATTGGCCAATCCGCCGTCCTTACGGAGAAGGGAGACTTCATAACCCAGCAGCGTACGAATGCTGGCAGTTAAGTTAGCGCCGTGACCGACGATCAAAACTTTCTGATAATCCTTTTCTTTCAGTGTTTTGATGAAAGAGGTGGTACGGTGAATGGTCTGGTAAACGGACTCAGCATCAAATAGATCGTGGTCGAACTGGGCTAAATTGTGGCGGAATGCCCACATCTGCTGAGGATAAGCGGCTTCGGTAGCAGCAATTTTCGCGCCTTCCAGTTTGCCAAGCCCCCATTCTCTTAGCTCTGAAATGGGAATAAGGTCCGGTGCAAAATGGTTTTCCTGCTGAATGATTTTAGCGGAATGAAGGGCTCTAGGCAGGTCACTGCTGTAAATCTTATTAAAATGAGTATCGGATAAATGCTTTCCCAGTGTGTGCAGTTCGTCAATAGCTGTTTGCAGCAAAGGGGAGTCTCCGTTTGCGCCTTGGAAACGCATTTCTAAATTCCATTCAGTTCTTCCATGTCTGATAAAATACAGTTTCATATAAAATCAATGCCTCGTTCTATTTCATATACATATAAATCTATAATAAACTGAAATGTTTGATTCAGCAAATTAAAAAGTATGGGATTAATCTTCTTTTAAATCTGCAAAAGTTGCTTGAATAAAATCTGCTAAATCTTGGGCCTTGATCTGAATGCTGCGTCCGACCTCACCAGCAGAAACAATAATACTTTCGCGACTCAGAGCTGTTTGGTCAATGAAAATTGGGAAGGGATGTTTTTGGCGAATTCCGACAGGATTATTGGCACCGTGAATGTAACCAGTCGTTTTTTCTAAATCTTTCTGGAGAATCATGTTGACTTTTTTATTTCCTGAAATTTTTGCTAATTTCTTTTCCGAAAGATGTTCGGTGATGGGCAGGATGCCGATGACTGTTCCTGTTTTATCTCCGTTTAAAGCCAGTGTTTTATAAATTTGCGAGCGGTCAAATTCCTCTGTCAGGCTATCATCTAAAGCATTAATTTGCAAGCCTAGGTGATTGATTTTTGCTTTATTTAAGATTTGCTCGACCAATGTTTTTTTTAGTTTCGTTTTTTTAGCCATTATTTATATTTCTCTTCTAACTGGGACATCCAGATTCCTAGCCAAATTCCTAATCCAAAGAAAAAGGCAGCGAGAACCAAAGTGAAAACAGATACGCCAGCATAGCTAATGCTCTCGCTATTTCCTGCTTGTGGAATGACAATTAGTAGGGTGCTGGACAAAACGATTCCGATGATAAAGTGGTAGACTCGAGAATGATAATTTTTCAAGATATAGTCCATAGCTTTTGAAAAGAGAATCAGAGCTAGAGCGCCACCGATCCCGATTGGCAGGAAGGTGCCAAATATATCCAAACGCTTGAAGCCTGTTAACATGGGTGAGTAGAGCCCTAAAATCAGCAGAAGATTTGATGGGCTGAGACCGGGAACCAGAACTCCTAAAGCGATAAGAGCACCTGCTAAAACAAAGGATAAGAAGTTAGCTGGGAGTGTTCCCACCATTCCATTCAGTGAATAGAGGAAGACCCCCGACAAGATAAAGCTAAGCCAGAAGGTAACAGTATCAGCTCGATCTCTGTCGGATTCTTTGACGGACTCCTTTATCAGACTAGGAATTGTTCCGATAATAGCTCCAGCAAAGCCCCAGAGAACGATAACCTTGTAATTATCCAGTAAGAGATTGACCGGATAGGAGAAAGCTGCAATCCCTAAAACCATCCCAATAGCTACAGGAGTGAAGTAGAGAACATTCTCAACAAAATTTTCTTTGATGTGGGCTAAAAAGCGAATCATCCGCTCATAAATCCCTAAAATAGCAGCTAAAACACCACCTGAAACACCAGGTAAGATAAAGCCAAGTGCAATAATCATTCCTTTTAATATTCTTGTAATCCAAGAAACCATGTGAAACTCTCCCTTTTTTACTTTTTCATTAGGCTATTATACCATAAAATAGAGTATTTTCTGAAAAAAGTAGGAGAAAATCACGACAAATGTATAAATATTCCATCCTAAAGAAAAGATAGTTTGAGAGGTTATGAAGAATTTCAGCTTCAGCAGTTTCATAGTTGAGCACTGTAAGACGCAAGTCACCTGACTTGTTTCAATGATGATAACACCGTCGTTGGATTTGTCAAATTTTTTTGGCTTAAACTGAAAAATTTCGAAATGAGAGAATCAAAAATTCTTAATTTTTTTGGGGTTTGTCTTTTTCCATCTTGTCCCTTACATTTTCATACTCTTAATCTTCTCTTCGTCTGGTGTGACGCGCAGGGTTTTCTGGCCCGTATAGGTGACAAACCCTGGCTTACCACCGGTTGGTTTGTTGAGCTTTCTAGTCTCAATCATATCTACTTGGACCAGATTAGAGAGTCTGGCTTTGGAGAAGTAGGCCGCTAGCTCGGCAGCGTCAGTCTTGACTTCATCGCTGGGCTTAAGATTGCCTGTGATGACCACATGACTACCTGGAATATCCTTGGCGTGAAACCAAAGCTCGTCTTTCTTGGCCATCTTAAACGTCAGCTCATCATTTTGTAGATTGTTGCGGCCGACTAGGATAATGGTTTGACCGTCCGTTGCTAAGTATTTCTCCGGTTTCTGCCTTTTCTGGATTTTTTCTCTTTGGCGCCGGCGGATAAAGCCAGTCTGGATGAGTTCCTCCCGAATTTCCGCAATTTCAGTCAGGCTGGCCTGAGCAAGGGCTGTTTCCACGCTCTCTAGGTAGAGAATCGTAGCCCGTGTCTCCTCAATCAAGCTGGTCAGGTGTTTGACAGCTTCCTTGAGCTTCTGGTAGCGTTTGAAATAGCGCTGGGCATTTTGATTGGGGGTCAGGGCCTTGTCAAGTGCGATGATAATCTTCTCACCCGTGTAGTAATTGTCCAGCTCCACCTGATCCTGATCGTTTGGCACCTGATGGAGAAAGGTGGTCAAGAGTTCCCCTTTTTGGCGGAATTCTTCTGCATTCTCCGTTGCTAGGAGCTCTTCCTCTTGCTTGCCCAGCTTTTTCCGGTTCTTCTCCAACTCATTTTCCACCCGACGGATAAGCTCGCTAGCCTGCTGGTTGACCCGATCGCGCTCAGCTTTGTCCTTATAGAAAGTGTCTAAAAGCTCGGATAGACTGGACATTTGGGTCTTGCTGTCGGAAAACAGCAGAGCAGAGAAGGATTTTTCGGTCAGGCTTGGCTGAGTCGGACTGGCAAAGAAGGCACGGAAGGTTTTGAGCCTGTCAGCTGTCAGACGGGCACTGAGCTCAGTAGCGGTATCCCGACCCAATCCCTGAAAAACTTGCTGCAGGCGTTTGGGCTCTAAGTCCTCTGTCTGCAGGATTTCAAAGAGCTTTTCATCACCGATGGTGAAAGGATTGCGACTGCCTGTTTGAGGCGGTGTGAGATAAGTTGAGCCTGGCAGGATGGTTCGATAGCTGTTCTGTGAAAATCCGACGTGTTTGATGGCTTCAATAATCTTACCGCTAGCTTTATCCAAGAGAATGATATTGCTGTGCTTGCCCATGATTTCGATGACTAGAGTCACAGCCACGCTATCGCCGATTTCGTTCTTATTGGAGACACTGATTTCTAAAATTCGGTCATTTTCCACCTGCTGAATCGCTTCAATGACAGCTCCCTGTAGGTATTTGCGCATGACCATGATAAAGGTATTGGGAACAGCTGGATTTTCAAACGTGGTATCTGTCAGCTGGACGCGTCCAAAGACTGAGTGGGCTGACAGGAGCAGCTTGTGGCTTTGTCGATTGCTGCGAATCTGTAAAACCAGCTCTTGTTCAAAAGGTTGATTAATCTTTTGGATGCGGCCGCCCAGCAATTCGCGGCGGAGCTCCTCTGCCATGTGGTGTAAAAAAAATCCGTCGAAAGACATGCTTTTCTCCTTGAAAGTTGCTACAGAAAATTATAACAAAAAACCAAGCTAAAAGCTTCTAAAGTCTCGTTAAAAAGCAATTTAATTTTTGCCTATAACTGCCTCTATAAATCAAATCCGAACATTTTATAAAATTTTTCAAAAAGGTCTTGACATCCTTTCAGGAAAAACTTAAAATATAGAAAATTAGAAAAGTAGTAAATGTATTTGTTTTTAGCGAGCTTGTGGTTGGTGGAAATGAGCAGCAAATCTTTACGAAATTGGGCTAATTGATAAATATGAATTTGAAACAATAAGAATTCGGTGTGCACACCTTACAGTGCAGCTTGTTTGATGACAAGACAGAGATATGGGGGAATACTAGCTATTTTTCCATAATTGAGGTGGCACCGCGATTTACGCCCTCACACAGAATATCTGTGTGAGGTTTTTTTGTTGCTTATTATAAAAAATAAGGAGAATTGCCCATGTTTAAACGATGGCGTCCCTAGGGATTGAATAGAAAAAATATAAAAGAGAGAAATGGAGAAAGAATATGAAGAATAAACGTTTAATGACTATTTTAGGCCTTCTGGCTGTTTTGGTAATCGGTGGGATGGCTTATTCTAGCTTTAGCAGCAAAAGCAATGTTACTAATACCGGCGATGAGAGTAAGACAGTCAAGGTTGGTGTCTTGCAGTATGTCAGCCACCCTTCCCTTGATTTGATTTACAAGGGGATTCAGGATGGTCTGGCTGAGGAAGGCTATAAGGGCGACAAGATTAAGATTGACTTTATGAATGCTGAAGGCGATCAGAGCAAGGTTTCTACCATGAGTAAGCAGCTTGTTGCCAATGACAATGATGTGCTGATTGGGATTGCGACTCCGTCTGCACAAGGATTGGCTGCGGCTACTAAGGACAAGCCTATCGTTATGGGAGCTGTAACGGATCCGGTCGGGGCAAATCTAGTGAAAAATCTGGATAAGCCAGGTGGCAATATCACTGGTGTCTCTGACCACAATCCAGCCAAGCAACAGGTAGAGCTGATTAAAAAACTGACTCCAGACGTTAAGACTATCGGTGTGCTCTACTCTAGCAGTGAAGACAACTCTAAAACTCAGGTGGAAGAGTTCAAAAAATTGGCTGAAGAGGCGGGCTACACGGTAGAAGAATATTCTGTTCCTTCAACCAATGAAATTGCTTCAACCATGAATGTCATGACTGGCAAGGTTGATGCTATCTGGATTCCAATTGACAATACCATTGCGTCAGCTTTTGCGACAGTTGTGTCCAGCAATAAAGAAGCTAAGAAACCGATTTATCCAAGTGCGACAGCCATGGTAGAAGAAGGAGGCCTTGCCTCTGTCGTTGTAGACCAGTATGACCTAGGTGTTGCGACTGGTAAAATGGCAGCTAAAATCCTTAAAGGTGCCAAACCTGCTGACACTGCAGTAGATATTTTCGACACAGGTAAATCTGTTGTCAATACCAAAAATGCTAAAGAACTCGGTATCACTATACCAGAAGATGTTTTGAAAGATGCTGGCCAAGTTATTGAATAAGACTCAAAGAAGTTCTGTCTAATTTAGATAGGGCTTCTTTTTTTAATATTTTATTCAATGCTTGAAACGCTAGTAAATTCAATTATTGATCTTCGAGAAAGGTTTCGTAATTTCTAATCTCAAAAATCCAGACACATTCCTACAGAAGAGTAAGTGTCTAGAGTTTTGAGGTAAATAAAAAATATTGAGTTAACAGGAAAAACTGTTAACTCTTTTTCGTATTTTTGGGAGGTACATGTGTCAGATAATATTGAAATTATTATGGATATTGATTCGTTAGAAATTTTTGATGTTAGAAATCTTGATAAGAGTGAAGATGTAGTTGACTGTATCCCTGAAGGAAATTCTGATGAGAACGTATCTCCATACGATGACCTTGACAGAGTTTGGCTTGGAAATGGCTATTATTATAAACCTTCTAGTGTTATCTGGGAGGTTACGAAAGATGATGTCATTCATCAACTAAAGCCTAGAAATAAACATGGCACTTATCCGTACTCCAGAACAGCAAGAGATAGAACTTGGGGCCAATCTAGTCAATTGACTCAGGATGAAGCCTTGTGGTTGACTCTAGAGTTTAATCCTGAATTGATGAGTTATGTGTAGGAAGGGACAAGAAATGGAAACTGGCATTTGTAGGAGGTGTGGTTGTAATTGGATTACACCATGTCTTGATGATGATTGTGGTGCTTGCTGGTGGATGGATAAAAATAGGACGCTGTGTAGTCATTGTTTTTACGGGCTTAATGATGAACTTTATCAGACGAAAGTTTACTATAGGCCAGGTCATGACTTTCTTGAGAGAGATACAGAATTTGCTTGGGAAACATTGACAAATCCAAAAAGCCACTGGGTCTATGATATGGAACATGATGTGTTGTGTGTAGTTTGTTTAGGTGACCACATTGGAGCAGTTCGATTCATTGCAAGAGAATTTTATGGACTTGATCGTATTTATCGTGATGAAATTCCTAAATGGCAAGAGATTATTGCTAACAACATGATTTTTCACAATGCCATGGTGAATGAATCAGAACATTACGCTAGCTGCTTGCCGAGAAAGTATAGAACTGAGGATTGATATGGATAATAAAATTATCGATAAAATACAAAATCTTTTAGAGTTATCTTATGATGCGCCGAATGATGAGGAAGGACAGACTGCTCTTCTTATGGCTCAAAAGCTAATGGTCAAGCACAATCTATCTATGAGTGACCTTGCAGCTGCTAAACCCCAAAATAATATAGGCGAGACATTAGGCACAAGGGAATATAGGCTCCCTTGGTGGCAAGAAAAATTAGCGGCTATTTTAGGGCCGAATTTCAGATGTCGAACGATTAGGAGGCGGTATCGAAAAGAGGGGGTCACTCAAATGATATTCTTCGGTTATCATTCTGATGCTGAACTTTGCAGTAAAGTGTATGAAGGGGCAATCTTATATTTAAAGTATAGATTAAAACGGCTTCTCCCTACCGTTCCTAGAGCGTATTGGAAAAATTATAAAAAGTCTTATTTGCTCGGATTTTTAGAAGGTATTGACCAACGTTTCAAAGAGCAATCTCAATCATCGGAGGAATTCTCCCTGATGGTGCAGGTTCCAGCAGAAGTCTTGGAAGAGCAACGTCGTCGAATGGGAAGTTTAAAGAGTAGAACCATTAACGTCAAAGTTGATGTTGATTGCGAGGCATATATTGTTGGTCTTGAACATGCAAAAGAAACAAGGTTATTATCGGAAGAATTACTCCAATTATAAAGTAGCTTCCCCTCATAAAGAAAGGATTACATATGAAACAACACCAAACCAATGCCTCAAGATTGACTAGAGACTTAATGATTTTTGATTTGATGAATACAATGGGATGGACTAGAAGCCGTGCTATTGCAGCTATTGAAGAGTTAGAACAAACTCATCTTGTCTATTTTCCTGAAGCTGGTGGTCTGAGGTTACAAGTTGTAGGAGGATTCTAATGGCGGATATACATGTAGATCAATTAACTACCCAAAATTTTTATCAAATTCCTCAGATTTTCTTTACTAGAGTTGAAAAAACTTACGATAAAAAAGGAGGATTGCGATTTAAAACGAAACATACTAGCAGTTATGCAAGAATGTCTAATGATGCAAAAATAGCATATGGTGCTCTTTATAATCGTTGCATGTTGAGTATTCGCTCGTATCAAGAAGGAAAAATTGATTATGTGGATGAGAATGGTTCAGTTTTTCTGGTTTATACGGTCGAAGACTTAATGGATTTACTGGATAAATCAAAGGCTACGGTACAGAAAATCAAGAAGGAGTTAGCAGAAAATGGATTGTTAAGAGAAGTTAAGCAGGGATCTAATAAGCCAAATCGAATTTATCTACAAAATGTTGAGGCCAGTCGCGAAGTTCACGAAAAATACGAGGCTTTAAGAAAGAAAAAAGAACGAAAAGTTAAAGGTAAAGTAAAAATAGTATATGAATTTAATTTTCGTCATATTATGACATCGGACCATTTAGGCAATGTAATTTTCAAGGCAGAAACAAGTCTTCAAAATGATGATATGAATGGACAACTAAAAATTGACCGTCCAAATTTAGAAAGTGGACGGATAGGTTCTGACCGTCCGGACGGTCAGAATTTAAACAGAATAAATATAGAGAAGAGTAAGATTGATAATCTTTACGATACTAATCGATACGAGGGCGAGTCATCTTTATCCGATTTATCAATCTCTGAAGCATTTAAAATGGGACAACATGGTTTTCTTTCTCCTCGACTAATTGAGAAACTAAGTTTGTTTGGAAAAGATGCAAAAATTCTTGAAAATAAAATCTATCAATCGAAACGCCAAGTTGAGAATGATTACAACAACCTCTTAGCTGATCAGGAAATTTATGGAGAGGTTTGGCTACAGGATCTTGAACGTGAGCTTGATAAATTGATTTTCAAAATCAAAACAGGAGAGGCTGAAGGAAAACCAATCCAGAATGTCCCAGCATACTTTTACAAAATGATGATTCGTTTTTGGAAAATGGTTCTACTCATCGAAAAAGAACAGGGCTTCTTAGAGGTATCTGGACAAAGTGAGTACGCTAGAAAATTCCCTGATGAGTGTCCTAGTCTGATTGCACGTTATTATCCAGACAAACTATCAGAGATGAAACTGAATAAATATCTAGCTGAGTTGTCTAAGGACGCCGCAACCTGCTGAAAGAAAGAGAGTTGATTTTATGGGATTGTTTAATAACCAAGAAAAAATTAACAGAGGGCAAGCTATGAAGGCTACACCTTCCCAACCAGTTCAAGAGATTGAAATGCTTGTAGAGTATTTTGATAAAACGGTAGAAAGTATTTCCATCACTTTCAACTTGGAGGAACTAGAAAAATTGGTATCTAGTTCATTTGGAACAGGAGCAAGTATGAATTTTACATCAGCGACTCCACCGTTTTCTATCAATCCTCGATGGGTGAAGAAGATAACCTATCGGACAAAATAAAGAAAGGAGATTACCATGCTGGTAGATTGCCCAATGTGTGATACAGAGTTCGATTCTGCTGAGGAGTGCGGATTCTGTCCCTGTTGTGGAGAAGATTACGATTCTTTAGTAGGTGAAGATTTGGATTAAGATAGTTCCATATTTCTAAAATACTTGACCTGAGTAAGTCATAAAACTACTTTTGACCTTTGAAAATTGAATACCCCCACTGTCCCGATTAGCGCAGTCTAGGCATAAAAAGAAGAATAGGGGCGGTGTGTAACTAGAAAGTATATCTAGTGCTGACTGCATCATGGAAAGTCACGGTTGACTTGTCCCGTAAGACGAAAGAGTTTGCGATTCCTAAACTATAAATCGTGCGTAAAAAACACAGTAGAGATGCTACGGCATCAACTCGGCATGGCTGTAAATCAGCCTTTGATTCAAATAAAGGAGGACAAGATGAATCAAATAAAATCAACTAGTGAGGTCACACTCACTGACTTAAGACGACTAGGTTTACAAGGCGATGCAACTGCACGGCTTGCAAGTGGTGAAGAAGTTAAATTAACCAGTAAGCATGGTTTAATTCCTAAAAAAGGTTATGTGGCAGGAAAACTTCAACCAGTTGAAATGGTTGCGGAATACTCGAAAATATACAGAGAAATCCGGACAATCAAACGTGGGGATGTTTTAGTTGCTAGACGAATCAAACAGGGAAATAAAACAATCTTGCAGCTAACTGGTAAAGGCTATCATCGACCTATCGTTAAAACTTAACAGATAGAGTCCTCATCTATCTGTTTTAGGGAGCAAGGAAATCTTTCTTTGTTGCTGAAAGCAGATAGGTGATGTTATGAAAAGGGGAAAAAATGAGTATTATCCAACTAATATTTTCAGTTATTCTTCTAGTATCGGTTATTCTGGTCTATGTGACTTTTGCATTGATGCGAGTTTCCGGTGATATTTCACGAGAACTAGAAGACTATTCACATAAGCAATATTTTAAGTAATTATCAAAAAGGAGAACAAAATGGAAATCATGAATGAAGTTAAGAAAGTTGTGTTAACTAGTGCTATTTTAACAGGAGCTGTTGGTGCAACTAATCAAGTTCTTGCAGAAGAGGTGAAACCTTTAGAGCCAATTTTGGGTAGCGAACAGCAGGGAACTAATCAAGAAGCAATAACAGCAGCTGATGTTGCTATCTCACAAGCACAAGTTGATAATGCGGACTCAGCTGTTAAATCTCAAGAGGAAATTACAAACGTGGCTCAAACAGAGGTGACTGTTGCCGAAAATGCAGTCAAGGACACTACAGTAGCGGTTACTCAGGCAGAGGAAACTGTTAAGGAAGCTACGCCTGAAAATATCCAGCAGGCAAAAGCTAGTGTAGCCACAAAAGAGGGTGCTGAGAAGCAAGCTCAAGATGAGTTGAAAGCTGCGGAAGCTACACAAAAGCAAGCTGAAAAAAGTGTTGCTGATCAGGAAGCGAAAGTTACCGAAGCTACAAGCAAGCTTGCTGGAAAAGAGGGAGAAGTGACAGCTGCAGAGCAGGTCGTTGCTGAAAAGCAGGCCATTCTAGATGGGACTGGAGCTGCAGACGTTGTTGCCAAAGCTGAAACTGCCAAAAACAACTTAGAAGCCAGCAAAGAGGCAGTTTCACAAGCTCAAACAGAATTAACGGCTGCTAAACAAGCTGATGCTCGACGTGCTTCCGAATTGAACCGTGCTGAAAGCGAGGTAAGAGCTACAGAAGCAGATAAGCTGACGAAAGAACAGACATTAGCTCAAGCAACTGCACAGGCGGATCAAACCGAAGATCGGTATCAAGCTGCTAAAGAGAAGCTATCCAAGACTCAAAGTCTGCTGGATAGTTTGAAAACCAGCTCTATCACCTATCCTGCAGGATATGCGGAAGCTTTAAAAGCCTACTTCAACAATCCTACGGAAGAAAATTCAAATAAACTACAAGAAATCGCCAAGAAAGGCATGATTGCTGCTGGCTTTAGCTCGCCTGATGGAGGTAAGACTTATTATAGCAATCCAGCTTCTCCATTTAAACCAAGCGAAGCTGATAAGAAGGTGCTGATTTCCGATGTCAATAATTTATCAACTGAGGTTCAAGAAGCATTGGCTGCATTTAATGCTCAACTGATCAATGATTTCCGCCGGTTGATGGGAACGGATGATATTCCAGTTCTGGTGAATCGAGATATGCAAAAAGTCGCTCAAAAAGCGACTCAGCTGTCTACTAATCAATACGGACATGATCAGGATGCTTTAAATACTGCCGCTAAAGAAGTCGGACTTGTTCAAGGGAATCAAGGCTTGCTCTCGGAGAATATTGGGTATCAAAGCCCAAGTGGTGAAGTGACACTAGCTGATCTGAAACAACAAGCTTACAATAATCTGGTTATGATGATGTTTTACGATAAGCATGCTGATTGGGGTCATGCACTAAACTTTTCAGGGCTGGATCGGGAGTCGGTCATGTTGCAGTATATCGGTGTAGCAACTCGGAAGCTGGATCGTGGGTTAGTAGCTATGCACTATGTTGGAACAGACTCTAAAACAATTGATTTGCTGAAAAATCGACTGCATCAGGATGTTAAGATTGACACGAAGAACAACGTGGCTAGCATCGAGGGTCAAATTAAAGCTGCTCAAAAGTCTCTAGCACAAGCCCAGACAACCTTTACTGCTGCAAAGGGTGCTAATGATGCAACACAAGCGAAAAAGGCACAAGCACAGTCAGCCTACGAAGAGGCAAAATCTACCGCTGAAAGAGCAGTGGCTCAGCGTGTTGCTATTCAAAACACAGCCTTAAAAACACCCACAGCGGAAGCAAAATTAGCTCAGTCAGAAACTGAACTGGCAAAAGCTGATTCAGAAAATAAGGACGCTCAAGCAGCGTTGGCTCAACTGAATGCGGATGTTCAGACTAAACGGAAAGTACTTGAGGCAGCAAAAGAAAAGCTGGCCGAAAAACAAGCTGAACGCAAAACATTGAATGAAGCTCTAATGGCTGAGAAGGCGGTATTGGCAACGAAACAAGCTGAACTTGGTAGAACGAAAGAAGTCGTTACCAATCACCAAAAAGCACTTAAAGAAGCACAAAATGACTTGAAAGCATCACAAGAACGAGTAGAAATCTTGCAGACTGCTCCTCAGCTTTTAGAAAAAGCAAAAGTTGCTCTTGCGACTGCTCAAAAAGTATTGAAAGAAAAGAAATCAGTGCTTGAAGCAGCCCAAGCCAAACTAGAAGCAGCAAAAGCAGTTCAAAGCAAAGTAGTTGCAGCTCATAAAGAGCTGGTATCTGCTTATCGTGCTTATTTAGCAGCGCAAAAAGAAGCTGAGCATCAAGAAAAGTTAGCCGCTCAAAAAGCAAGTATTGAGCAGGCTGGAGGAAATCCGGTTCCAGTAGTTCAAAATGGTAAGATTGTGGATTATGTACGAGGTCAAGTTCAGAATCAAGCAACGAAAGTTACTAATCCGGTTTATCAAGCTCCTGCTGTGTCCAGATCAACTGGCTTGCCTAAAACAGGTGAAGAACTTTCAAGCCTCGGGCTGTTTGGTGTAGTAACCATTTCACTTTTGAGTTTCTTGCGAATCAAACGAAAATCTGAGGTAAATTAATTCGGCTAAAGTCATCAAGATTTCTTGGTGGCTTTTTAATTGGAGGTGTCAGATTGTTTTTAAAGAATTTGTTGAAAAAGTCTGATGGTGTGTTTGTTAAAGCGGACAAGTATCAGGATCAGATAAAGATGGAAAAGCGATTGAAATTTTTAATTGGAAAGAGGAAGAAATGAAAATTGTATGCTTTAGAGCAAGAGCTCCTTCGACTTATATCGAAACAAGATAAAAACCAATACTATATTAAAAACTAAAGGAGAAATCATGAAATCAAATCTTGATACAAAGGCCTACGGGTCTATCAGAAAAACAAAACGTTGGGGAACCTGTGGTGTGATTCTTGGCTTAGCTGCCCTGATGGGAACAGCTCAGATTGCGCAGGCGGATGAGGTGACGGATGCAACACCAGTAGCTGTTGCCAATACCGCTTCTAACTTGAAAGATACCCAGCCAGCGCCAACGGCTGAAAATCAAGCTGCTATCAAGCAAGCAAATCAAGCAGACGGCTCTGTTTCTTTGTCTAACAACACAGAAACTCTTGAGGGGGCAGTAGCTAAAGCTCAAGCAGAAGGTGTCAACGTGGTAAAAGATGCCACGGTGGACAAAGGGGTAACAACGAATCTTGAAGCGACGCAGCAAGCTCAATCTGAAATTGCGGCAGCTCAAAATGAACAACAGAAACAAATTGAGCAAACGACTTCTGATTATGTGGATAAAAAGCATGCTCAAAAGGAGGCAGCTGATACAGCTATTTCTAACAACAAGGTAATCAGAGCCGAGAACCAAGCGCTTCAAGGTGCATATGACCAAGCGAAAGCTGCAGCTGAAAAGACTCAGGAAGAGTTAAAGAAGAGCAAGGAAGCGGTGAAGAAGGAATTCCCAGATACCAAAATCACCGAAACACCGAAAAACATTACGGTAGACCCAAATTCCAAGATTTCTTATGATCAGTACAAGCAGACTGTGCTCTCTGTCCAAAAATCTAATCAACAAGCTATTTTGGATCATGCTGCTAAGGTGAAGAAGGATGCTCAAGATCTTGCTAAACGCAACTCGGAAGCAAAAGACAAAGTGGATGCGGAAAACAAAGTGATTGCAGCTGAAAATCAAAAAATTATAGATGACCAGAAACGCTATGAAAAAGAATTAACTGAAGCTGAAAAAAATAAGGCGAAGGATGGCTACGCTACTGAAGTTATTAAAAAATTCTTGATTTTCGGTCGTGAAAATACGAAGAATGCCAAACTTGTGAGTGTTAAGGGAGCAGAATTTATTTCTCAGAAGAAATACTGGGAACAGGTTGATGCAAAAGGCGGTAATGTCTTTAATGTGATTGGTACTAATTGGGATAATTTGGTTACTAAAGATGCTAAAGAAGCGACTTCTGCAACCAGCGGTAGCATCCTAGGTCGTCTTGCGGTAGGACAAACAGCAGTTGCTCGATATGAGGGATTGTCTGGTTCCTATGACGGTAAAAAAATTGTAGCCGCCGAATTCCAATATACGGCTAAAAAGGCTAATAGCCAATATGGTAAGATCAATTTGAATTTTGAAGGGAATCCTACTTCAACTATTTTGGCAGGTACTTTGGCAGGCAAGGAAGGCTATGAACTTGATGTAGAGGTTCGATATTTTGGGGAAGATGGAAAGGAAATTCTTCCAGTAAAAGGAAAACCATTCCTTTATTCGGTTGCTTCCATGAACTCTTACGGTGAAGGAACATCACACGTTGAATATGCTCGTATTTCTTCTGATGATAAGTTCATTCCAATTAACGGATCTAAGGTTGCTCGTTATGGTGATTTGGTTTATTCTAAAGCCAATTTGGAAGATTTGGATGCTTTAGGCTTAGACAAACCATGGGACAGAGAAGACAGTCCCTACGCGTATAAAGGTGCTGGGATTGTTTCGACAGATAAACGAATCAGATTTAGTTTCGGTGTTGAAACAAACGGTCAGGAAAGTGGAATTGTTTCGCAATGGTTTGCATTTAATACTGATTTTAAGAGTACATCAGTTACTCCTCCAAGCCCAAATAAGGTTAAACCACTGAAGCCATTTACTCCGGAAACTCCAAAGCCTTCTGAGTTGAATTTGCAGACGGTAGCATTGCCTCCTAAGCCAAAAACAAAACCGGAAGAAAAAGTTCCAAAGAAACCACAGCCGCCAACGGTACATTACAACGACTACAAGTTGTCAGCGCAACCACAGATTAAAAAATCTGTCCAGAATGCGGATGGTGTGGATATTGATGGGAAATATGTGGCTAAAAACAGTCTGAATAAATGGATTCTCAACGTAGAAGCTCTTCCTGCTGGTCGTCCACATACAACTAATCTGGTGGCGGGTGATCCGACTCCAAGTGGCTTTAAACCTGAAGTCGATTTGATCAAGAAGGATAATCCAAATTGGAATATTAGCTTTGATCAAAACAATAAATTAACAATTAAAGCTACGGAATCTTTACTCAGAGCAGTTAATGGTGATCTAAGCAAGGCTTATAAGATTGCTCCATTCGTTTATTGGGGAAGACCGCAGAATGATGCGGCCGACTATGTAAACGGCTTTGAGCTGGTAGTAAATGGCGGCAAGGATAAGGGCGGTTATGCTCGAAAGAGTAATATCGTGAAAATCTCAACACCAGGGAAAAAGAATCCGGATCCTAAGAATCCAAACAATCCGAAAGATCCGAATCGTACTGCCATTCAACCTGAAAAGCATAATTATAATGCCGAAGGTAAAATCGTAGACGGAAAGGCAATGGCTCCTGAAGCGACCAATCACTACATTTCTAAAATGACTAATCTTCCGTACAAAGGCGACCAATCTGCCAAGGAAGCGATTCAACGTGGCTTTGGCTTCATTGAGGACTATCCAGACGAGGCGGTAAATCCACTGGAAGGCCAATTCAAGGTTCGGGATGCCGAAGGCAAGGAAGTAAATGGGCTTAAAATGTACCATGTGCTTTCTAAAGATTCTTTGACTGGTTCACTGAAGAAGATGGTAGAAGATTCTGGTATTTCTCCAACAGGAGCTTTCTATATGTGGACGGCTGAGAGGCCAGAAGAATTCTATCAGGCCTATGTTAAGAAAGGGATGGATTTGTACTTCCATACCCCGATGAAAAATAAAGCTGGTTTTACTGGCGAGTACAAAAACCAGGTGCATCAGATCCAGTTTGGAAATGGGTATTACTCAAATATTGTGAAGAACCATGTTTCTATTCCAAAACCAGACAAGGTTAATAAGGATAAGGCTGGTACGGTGATCAATGGCAAGACCTTGACTCCAGATACTGTCAACTACTATGAAGTGAAGCTGGACTATTCTAAATATAAGGGAATTGAGCCGGATAAGTCCTTTATCAAAAAAGGTTTCTTCGGGGTGGATGACTTCCCAGAAGAAGCACTGGACATTGATCAGTCAGGAATTCAGATGCTGGATGAAGACGGAAAAGAAGTTAAAGGACTTTCTTCTAAGATTTACTCCAGCCTGGCAGAAGCACCAGAAGAGGTTCAAAAAGCATTTAAAGCTAAGAACAAATCTCCGAAGGGTGCCATTCAAGTCTTTAGCGCAGATGATCCGGAAGCTTTCTTTGAATCTTATGTTAAGACTGGAAAGGTCATTACCTTACGAGTTCCAATGAAGATCAAGAAAGAGTTTGCGAAAAAAGGTGGCGAGTATCAGAATACAGCTTATCAGATTGATTTTGGTCAGCTGTATGAAACACCAACGATCATTAATCAGGTTCCAAAACCAAATCCAGAACCAAAACCGGAACCAAAAACTCCTGAAGGTCGTCCTCAACAACCAATTGTTACGACAGAACGGAGCTTGCCAGCAACAGGGGAACATGCTTCTGCAGAATTGCTGCTGGCTGGTTTGGCAATGACGGGTGCTGCTGGCTTAGTCTATGGCAAACGTAAGAAAAAAGAGGCTTAGAAAGCTTTAAGTCCCTTTAAATTAATCTATTTTTATGGTATAATGACGGTAAATCGTGAAGGAGAAGCATTATGAAATTTGGGAGTGATTTTTCTTGGTTGTGGGTAGCCATCATTAGAATATTTACGGCTCCTTTATATATCGTACTGTGGTGTATAAATTTCATAAAATCAGTCTTTGGGGTTATTGTTCTTTGGATAGTAGCTAAATGCTGTGTTGGATTAACTCTGCTTTTACCTTTCTGGCTCTTGATTGATGTCTTACACTGGGTCAGTCCTTCAGTAGGAGATGATATTTTCCGGTGGTATGGAATTCATGTTATGGGCTTTGTTCAACGTGCTTGGATTAATGGTACAGTTCGTGAATTTCCAATTCCTGCAGGTGGAACTAATTTCTTACCTTATCCAGGTATCGAAGTTCCAATTATGATTATTCTGGCTCTTCTTGTAGCGACTCTTCGAACGATTTATCGTGAGGAATTTGATTAACTTTAAAAATAGAATGGTGTTAAGCACTGTAGAAATTCTACAGTGCTTTTTGTTTTAAAAAATTGAAATTAAAGAGGTAAAATCGAAATGGAAATTATTACAAAAATTATTACTGGTCTAGGCGTAGTCGGAACAATTACAGGTCTTATTTGGATCTGGAATGGTTCAGTTGACTACATTCAAGGAAGAAAGAATAAAGACAAGCAACGTCAAGATGATGGTGCTGATTCTATGACGAATGGTACATTCTTGGCCGTTGTTTCTGTAGGGATTGCGGCCGCAATTGTTGCAGCTTTGTCTCAGTTAAAATTTTAGGAGTGGCCTATGAATTTAAACATCGGGGAGCTAACTAGTTCTCTTGCCAATTACAGTTCTGGTACTAACCAAGCTGTAACCATGATGGCCGATGCTGTCCGACCTATTGGGTATATCCTTCTAGGTCTTTTTTTCTGGTTTGAAATGGCATCTTGGTCACAAATGGTAAAGACAAGAGGCGGAGCTCTGACTCAAAAGATTTGGTTAGAAGCCTTGATGAAGTATCTATTTGCTCTCATCTTGATTGCAGCCTCATCCCAGATTTGCGATGCCATTCTGGAGCTACTTAATGTTGTTGTGAAGGTGATTGCTCATGTAGTGCCCTCACAACTTGATAAATATCAATACGCACAAGGAGCTGTCAAAGGCTGGTTTGAAAAAATGATTTTTGGACTAGTTGGTGGTTTAACTGAATTTATTGCCAATATTACGCTTGGAATTATCATCTTCTTACGGTATTTAGATTTATATATGCTCAAAGCCTTGGCACCATTATTAGTAGCGTTCTTTATGATGGATTCTTTACGCTCTGTTACGATTAACTTCCTGAAATATTTTGCGGCTTCTGCCTTTATTGGAGTTGTTCTAATTGTAGTATCTGTTGTATATAATAGTTTAGTTACTACAGATATGTTAAAAGTTGCTTCAGGAGCTAGCGGAAGTTGGGGGACTGCCTTCTCATCAATCGCCAAAGGGGCTATATATATTTTTGCGATTGTCGGAAGCAGTCGAAAAGCCAAACAGCTTCTAGGGGTGTAGGATTTTTTAAAAAATAAGAAAGGAAAATAGTTGAAAAAAATAGGTTCAGAATTTTTAAGAGAATTTGAAACAGAAGATAGACCAATTCTATTCGGTCTAACCGGTAGAATGATGGTCTTCTATTTGTGTTTAGCAATAGCTGTCGCAGGGACAGTTGTTATATATTTTCTTGGTCTACCTGATTGGTACATTTATCTCTGGGATGCTCTCTTTGTAGTTCCTGGGGGAATGTACGGTATGGGAATGACCAAGCGAATGCGGATTAAAGAAAAAATCAATTTCTTTTTCCGAATTCAGACTCGAAATTACGAAACTAACTTTGGAAAGGTAGGAATTTATACAAAAGATGAGTTTATTCAAAAGCAAAAGAGAAAAACTAGAAATCGCAGAAAAGAAAAAAATTGAACGCTTGCGCCGGCAAATGAAACCGACCACGCAAAATACGCTCAATTATACTACACTGCATGAAGACGGACTAATGCACATTGCCCGTGAGAAGTATTCTCGCAGCTTTAAGCTGGGAGATGCCTCTTACTCGACAGCTCAACAAGATGAAAAAGAAGGCATTATTGATACAACGATGGATGCTCTTAATTTACTGGATGAAGGCAGTAACTATCAACTTTTAGTGATTAACCGCCGAGTATCTGACAATTCCTTACAAAATATCTTGTTTGAAGAAACGAACGATGGATTCGATGACTATCGTGAGGAACTGAACGAGATGATCAAGGAACGGTTTACGACTCATGCTAATAACTTTGAGGTGCATAAGTATATAACTGTTTCAACGGATGCTGATGATCGCAAGCAAGCTCAGCTTCTCTTACAGGATATTGGGGTAGCTTTGGGAACTCAGTTTCAGGAATCCGATATTACATTTAAGGAAATGGACGGTTTGGATCGACTAAAAGTCTTTTCTGAACTGTTACGAGATAATCCGTATGTCAATTTTGACTACAAAGAAATTGCTTTATCTGGGTTATCAACGAAATCATTTATTGCTCCAAACCGAATTGAATTTCAGGAAAAACGGATGGTCATAGATGATCGATGGTGCAAGGTGCTCTATGCACGCCGCTATCCTAACTGGATGTCCGATCGTCTCATTCGGGATTTGACAACACTTGGGCTGGAGCTGGCTATTACAATCCATGCAGAGCCCTATGAGAATGTCGAAATCTTAGGGAAGATTGATGATGCGGAAACAGATGCTGAAATCGGGAAACTTCGCTCTAAGCGGAAAGCTGCTCAATCCGGTATCTTTGATGATGCGGTGGTTGCAGGTCGTGACCAAGAAATCTCAGAAGCTACTAAGAAGTGGCGAGATGAGATTACTGAATATGATCAGAAAATCTTCTCTGGCTTGATTGCAGTCTACTTTAAGGCGGATAGCCTAGAAGAGCTGGAACGCAACGAGCAGAAGATTAAACGTGCTGGCCGCAAACTAGGGGTAGAGTTTGAAGATCTATATTATTACGAGGAAGAGGCTCTAAATACGATTCTACCTATTGGGGAATGCTTCCTGAATGTTAAGAAAAATTTCATGCGGAAAATGACGACCGCTAACATTGCGACTCAGGTACCCTTTACCAACGTAGACTTAAAGTCGGATAGCCCACTGGCTCGCTACTATGGTCAAAATCAGCTGTCCAATAACATCATCACGCTAGATCGGAAACGTGATCTGAATACAGGTTCTGGTGTTGTGCTGGGAACTGCCGGATCTGGTAAATCCACAACAATCAAAGGTGGTGAAGTCATTCCGACTTTGCTGAAATACCCAGAAGATCGAGTCATCATCGTAGACCCAGAAGATGAATACTCGGATATTGGCCGATCTTTTGGGGCGCAGATGGTGGATATTTCGATTGGCTCAAAAACTCATATCAATCTCTTGGATTTGCCAGATCTAGATCGGCTGGCTGAGGAAGATGATGATCCAATCGGGGACAAAGCGAATTTGCTGATGGGCTTGTTTGAATCCATTCTATCTGAGGTGACAGATGCCCAGATTGGGATTATTGACCGGGTAACTGGCTTGACCTATGAGCGCTATTTGACTGATGATTATACGCCAACGTTAAAAGAGTGGCACCAGGTCTTGAAGGAGCAGAAGGAGGAAGAAGCTCAGGATCTAGCTCTTGCAGTAGAAACCTATACAACTGGTTCTCAAGACATTTTTGCTCATCATACTAACGTGGATCTCAATCATCGCTTTGTTATCTTTAACCTGAAGAAATTGTCACATAAGCTGAAGCCCTTTGCTTTGATGGTTATTCAGGATTACATTTGGAATCAAATTGTCGAAAATCAAGGGAAACGTACCACTTGGGTTTACTTTGATGAAATGCAAATCCTATTTAAAAACAAGGCACAAGCAGATTTCTTTACTACATTGTATTCACGGATTCGGAAATATGGAGCTATTCCAACGGGAATTACCCAGAACGTAGAAACGCTAGCTGCTGTTGAAGAAGGTCGAAAGCTTCTCTCTAACAGTGAATTTATGATTCTGCTCAAACAAAAGCCACAGGATTTGTCTGTCTTAAAAGAGATTGTCAATCTGACAGATAAACAGATCCGCTATTTAGCTCGACCAAAAGCTAAAGGTACCGGATTGATTGTAGCTGGACCAGTTGTCGTACCATTCGAAAATCCGATACCTAAGCATACTAAGCTTTATGATTTAGTCGCAACGGACGCTTAGGAGGCTGATTATGGATCAGGAAAAAGGCAGACCAAAGACAATCGGTCATAGACTGGATCAGAAGCTAGAAACAGTTCGGAATAATTATCGAACTGTGCAGCAAGATAGCGCTAAGCAGATGAGTGAGCTACAATCTCAAACCCGCTCTAAGCGCCAGTTGGTAAAAAAGAGTCATAGCCAATTCCGAGCTTCTAAGGCTAATGTTAAGAAAATCCGAAAAGAGTACAGGAATATCCAGAGACAAGGCAAAGAGCTTGGAAAAGAAGGTAAGGCTCTTCATCCAGAGGAGATCAAGAAGCAGGCTTTTCTCAAGCAGGAACTGGATAAGGCAAAGCTAGAGAAAAAAGCCTCTAAGAAAACTTTTAAAGTTGCTCAAGAGGCTAATGGGGGATCACGGAAGAAGAAGTTGTTTCGTGCTGCTAAACAGGCTGTAGAACGAAGCACCAGTCAACAAGCAAGCTCTGCAGCGTATCAGGATGATACACTCTCAGATATAGCACGAGCTAAGTATCAGTACCAGGATGTCCAGATTCAGGGCAGGCGAGTTAAAACGATTGGGAAGTACAGTGGCAAGCTTGGGCAAGGAACTGTTAGATCTAGCTATAGCCTTGGAAATAGACTTTATAACAAGGCGAGAGGTCGTGGCTTTATCCGTACTCCAAAAGAATTTTCCTGGGAAGGCAGGCTGGCTCGTCGTATTCAGGCTTACAAGAAACGCTTGGCTGGCTCC
Source organism: Streptococcus sp. Marseille-P7376 (assembly GCF_902460385.1). Taxonomy (NCBI): domain Bacteria; kingdom Bacillati; phylum Bacillota; class Bacilli; order Lactobacillales; family Streptococcaceae; genus Streptococcus; species Streptococcus sp. Marseille-P7376. The sequence continues at coordinate 28,595 of NZ_CABPTS010000012.1, read as the reverse complement.
AAAGTAGGTAAGGCTGGTAAGAAGGCCAGAAAGGCTTATCGTGTTGGTGCTAAGCCGGTCAAGGCGATTATTAAGAACCCGTTTAGCTTAAAGGCCTATGTGATTGCTTTTGCTCTGCTTTTGTTTCTGGCCATACTTGGTATTGGAAGCTCAGGGATTACCCGGCAAGATGAGTTTGATATGAATGATACCTGGTTGTATCTTTCAAAATTGGATCGTGAAAAATCTAATGATAAGGTGGATTATTGGACAAAGATTGACGATCCACTCTTGTACCTGAATTATAAGTATGATGAGATTACGGATAAGCTGCAGATAGACGGCAATAAATATTTTTCAAAAAACACTCTAGGAAAAACGTATTTGGATGCCTTATGGAAAGATTTGAATGGAGATAAAGATAATCTTAAAACAATGGAAGAGCTTTATACCAAAAATAATCTTTATAAACTGGATAAGGACGAGCTAGAAGAATATAAACAACTCTTAGAAATTGCTAGAGATAGTGGAAAATATATGCTACTGCAAGAACTGGAGAATCCGTTTTATAAGGATGATCAACCTGAAGCACAGAATCCTATTCAGATTATTGAGCGCTTTGGGTACAAAAATAAAACGGAAGTCTTTAATGGATCTGTTTTACAGGCCTCCGGTGGACAAACCTTACTTGCTGTTTTAGACGGGAAAGTGGAAGTCAAAGGAAATGATGTAGAAATCAGCGATCAGGATTCCAAGTTTCTGTATAAGAATGTAGATACGATTCGTTATAAAACAGGTGATCAGGTCAAGGCTGGTGAAATTATTGGGAAGGTATCTACTCAAGGAAATCAAACCGTCTACTACCAAAAACTAGAACCTGATCGAGCCAACCAGAAAGATAAAGACGGAAAGGTGAAGAAGAGCTGGACGTATGTCAATGTCGGATTTTACTTCCAGCATGTAGAATACACGCAAGCAACGTCGGTTGTCAGTGATATTGAAACATCTGGAGACAAAGGGAAGCGTGCCAGAGCCTTTGCGGATTCGATCAAAAAGAATGTTCCAGGGGCAACAGATGAAGGTATTGCAGCTGTTTTGGGGGGCTTTGATATTGAAAGCTCCATTACTTTTAAACGGTATGAAACGGACTACTTGACGAATAACCAGTTTGATAAGGTGGCAAAAGAGCCAACTGCTGAAAATCTTGTTGGGAACTGGGGGGGCTTTTCAAGCCATGTATCCAACCTGGCATCTAAATGAAGGGGGCTACATGGTCAATGGTTTGCATTATATCGGGATTGGGATTGGTCAATTCACGGGTCCCCGTTCTCTTGCACTGTGGAACTTTGCCAAAGCTATGAATGGAGATATTTGGTCTGCAGAGGTTCAAACTAAGTTCTTGTTGGAGGGTGATGACCCAACTAGACGGGCAGCTTTTAGAAGAGTTGTCACTTCAACTGGATCTGTAGAAGCACTCACAGAGGACTTTTTGAGCTCCTGGCTAGGAGTTCCAGGAAACAAGCTCTTAGAAAGGCAATCAGCCGCACGGCAATGGTTGAATTTCTTAAAAAATAAGGGAGGTTCTACAGGAATTTCTAGTAAGCAAGTTCCAGCAGAATATAAAGATAAACTTCCTCATGGGCTTCCTACTGACCAAGCAATTTTACCAGGTCTAGGTTATCCAGGCAATGCGTATGCACTAGGAAACTGCACATGGTACGTCTATAATCGCTTCAAACAGATTGGGATTCAACTGTATCCTTATCTTGGTAATTCTAACCAATGGGTTGATAGTGGCCGAGCTCAAGGATATGAAATCTCAACGACCCCTAAGCCAGGTTCTGCAGTTGTCTTTATGCCTGGTGTAGCTGGCTCATCACCTATTTATGGTCATGTTGCGTTTTGTGAGTATGTCAATAGTGATGGCAGCTTCCTCGTTTCAGAAATGAACTATGGTGGTTTATATGTCATGAATTGGCGCACCTTAACACCACAATCAGGTATCTATTTTGTAACCCCTAAATAAGAAAGGAAAAGAATGTATAATCAAAAGTTAATCAAACTAGCAAAGGGCATCCTTATAGGAGCCGGTGCTGTTTTCTGTATTTTATTGGGCTATTCTGTTGCACAGGTGCAACAGAATTTCACACATAATGGCCAGAAGCAGGAACAGGTAAAACAACATAAAAAAGAAAAGGAGCAGAAGCAAGCTTCTCTTTCTGAAAAACAGGTCAAAGATTTTCTAATCGCTTACTATACTAAGAAGGATTTGGAAGAAAACCGACCACGATATAAGCCTTTTATGACTGAATCAATGTATCAGGAAGCCATTCAAGAAGAACAAAAGCCAGTTAACCAGACCTATAAAGGGTATGTGGTTGACCAAGCTTTTGAATCAGGTTCTATATATATTGACAAAGAGCATAAAATTGTTTTGGCTCAGGTTCAATACACTAGTACAACCTTAACGGAAAAAGATAACCGAGATTCTAAGGGGATTACTGGAACAACTAAGGTCACTATCCGGCTGACCTATGTAGAACAAGACGGGAAGCTATTAATCAATAATATTGAGCCAATCGTGTTGGCTGAAGCCAGGGGGCAGGGGATTGGAACCTATACAGATACTAGCAGTTCTAGCTTAGTTCCGGCTACCTCTTCTGATCAAACCTCCTCGTCTAGTAGTCAATAAGGAGAATTAGATGAATAAGAAAATAACTCAACTAGAAAATAAGCTTGACAAAATCAGAAAAGATAAAGCCAAAGCGCAACAACAAAAAGAAGACGCAGATCACAAAATCAAAAAGTGCATAGCTCAGGAAAAGGATATGGAAGCTCAGCTTTTCGTTGCTCTTTCAGAAGAAAGCGGCCTATCTTATCAGGAAATGAAGGAGCTAATCCTTCCAGCACAATCAACTAATCAAGGAGTGAACCATGTATAAAATTATCAACCAACTAACGAAACAAGAAGAAGACTTTGAAAATCGAGATGATCTTCTCTCTAAACTTGAAATCATCAATGAGCGGATGAAGAGCAATAACATAAATGGTAGTTATCTGCTCTACTCTTTATCTTCCGACGGTGAAATTTTACAAGAGCTGACTTTGACGATTCCTTTTGTGGGAATTATTGATCAGTTGCTGGAAAATTTTGGTACAAGTGGTCGGAAGAAAAAGAAAGGGCTACTTGATTTTTTGGCGAGGCATAAAAAGAAGTCCTCTAAGTCTAAGCAACACTTAGATCCAGAGGACAAAAATAATGTAACAGCGCAAGAAGCGGATCTTGAACGTGATAGGATTGCCAAGTTGGTGACAGGCAATTCGGAACCTGAAAAGTCTGAAACGCAAAATGAAGCTTCAGGAACTTCTTCTGAATGGACTACGGATGATTTTAGTCGATTGGATGCTGAAGAAGAGGGAGTAAAGGACGAACAAGTAGAGGCTTCACAAGATAAACCTGCACAAGAAGCGGTACCTGTCGTTGAAAAATCTGTCCAGGAAGGAATCTCAAAGATTCCTGATAAACAAGAAGTTAAGCGCCCTATTGAGCCTTCTTTTCCACTTTCTCATACAACTACAGTGGATATGACCTCAGAGGTTATTGATAGCTTTGAGGTTCAGACAATCACTTATAAGCAATCTATCAAAAATAAAATTCATTCTAACGAAGATTTTATCAGCGAGGCGAATGAAGAGATTGTGGAGTGCCAAAACAGAATCAATGAACTGCAGCAGAAGATTCTTGCTAAGGAAGCCCAAGCTGCTAAACTGAAGGATCTTTATTTCATAATTGATGAGGTGAGCTAAAATGGAACAAGAACAAGTGGTAGCCCAGTTAGGACGGGCAACTCTTGTGACAGGAGAGGTGCTTTTAAAGGGTCTCTTCCTGGTATGCTCTAAAGTAGTGGAGATCTACCAGTTCAAAGGTGAAAATACCCACTTTACCGGTGAGGCAGACTGGAATAAATTCATGGCAACAGCGGATAGCAAAGAAGTCCAGCAATTACTACAAAATGAAGTCAATCTCGAGGCGGTTCGGAAAGAACTAGGCCAATACGGGATTGGCTTTTCTTTTTATACCCACCCGGACGGTAAGACAACCCTTGCTTTCAACGCAAAAGATAAGGGGGTAGTGGAGCAAGCTTTTAAGGATGTCCTAGAAGGTATCACAAGAGATCCCAAAGGCTTCAATGAGCGGAACCTTAAAAATGGGAAAACTACCTCTTTTGAAGAGAAATTAAAGCATTTCAAGGCGGTTGAACAAGAAAAAATTCATTCTCTGCAGGTGAAGATTCATACCAAGGAATTTGTCCTTCCAGAAAACATTGAACCCCATATTGGAGGAAAAGTGAAGTGATTACAGAAAAAAAGAAACGGCGATTTAGACCGTATTTGTTATTAGGAATTGGCTTATTCTATCTTTTTCATTGGCTCTTTAAGCTTTGGCTATTAGCTCCAGCTACAGATCCAGTAAAGGATATATTTGGATTGGGAAAGATTAACTGGATGAGTGATCATTTAGGAGATAAAGCTTGGTTTGATTTTCAGTTTACCCCGGCATCTTTGCTGGCTGGCTTAGGAGGATTTTTGATTGCTTTTCTACTGTATTTGAGGGTATCTGATACAGGCACGTACAGGTATGGGGAGGAGCATGGGTCGGCACGTTTTGCGACGAAAGACGAATTGATGCGCTTCCGAGACGCAGAGCCTGAAAAGAATATGATCTTTACACAGAATAGTCAGATGGGACTATTTAATAGCCGATTGAGCTATGAAAATCAGATTAATAAGAATGTCTTAGTTTATGGAGGTACGGGGGATTCAAAGACTCGAAGCGCTGTTAAACCGAATATTTTACAAGGGAACTCTAGCTTTGTGACGACAGATACCAAAGGGATTTTGATTCATGAAACGGGGAAATCCCTTGTAGAAAAAGGATATAAGATAAAAATCTTTGATTTGATTACTTTCCTGAATTCAGACGGCTTTAATGTATTCAAATATATCCATAATGAAATGGATATAGATCGAGTGTCAGAGGCCATTACAGAGTCGCTAAACAGAAATGGTCATGAAAGCGATCCTTTCTGGCCGGCGGCCAATAAGCTTCTGATGCGTTCTTTAATCGGCTATCTCTATTTTGATAGACAGTTAGATCACTATATGCCAAACCTAGGTCAGGTAACGGATATGATTCGGGAGTTGAGACGAAATCATCCAGAGGCGGAAAGTCCAGTTGAATTGATGTTTGAAGATTTGGAAAGAAGATGGCCGGGTAATTATGCCTGCAGGCAGTGGAGCTTGTTTAATAAAAACTTTGATGGTCAGACAAGGGCTTCTGTCTATGCTATTTTTGCGACCACTTTCTCAGTATTTGATCATGAACAGCTGAGAAAGATTATTGAAAAGGACACGCTGGAGATTGAAAAATGGAATATAGAAAAGACTGCTGTCTTCATTCATATTCCAGAAGTAGATCCTGCCTACCAGTTCTTATCAGCGTTGCTATTCAGTACACTCTTTGATGTGATGATGAAGACTGCAGATGCCATCTTGCTAGGTGAGCATCCAACAAAGATTAAGAAAGACTTATTACATGTCCAGGTATGGGCGGATGAGTTTGGCCAGATTGGGAAGATTCCTAATTTACCACCCATCATCTCTGTTATTCGGTCTCGGGAAATCTCTATTAAAATGATGGTTCAATCTCAAAGTCAGATTGAAGTATTATACGGGAAAGAGAATACGAAGACAATTATCAATAATTGTGGTTCTATTCTCTATTTGGGGTCTAATGACTTAGATACGCTCAAGTATTTATCTGAACGATCTGGTAAGCAGACTTTAAATGATCAGAATTATAGTGAGAGCAGGGGACGGAATGGCAGCAGTTCTAAACAGAACTCTAAAATTGGCCGAGAATTGTTGACACCGCATGAGGTTGCTACAATTGGAACAACGGAAGCCCTACTCTTTTTAGCTAAGCAGAATGTTTTTCGGGATCAAAAATTTAACCTGGATACGCATCCGAGAGCCTATCTGTTAAGCAATGGCCCAGATGATGAAAACTGGTATCGCTATAAGCGCTATCTGAGCGATATTGATGAGTGGAAAAATCAGGTTGGGGAAGAAAATGTTATTCGTCTTGGGATTGAGGAAGTCATAGATGCCCCTCTTAAAGTAAGTTAGGAAAGAAAGGAAATCTAATGGAATTTTATGACTCTTATTGCGTTTTAATTGCTATAAATTGGGATCAGTATGTGTGGTTGCATCAGGAAGGTGAAAAAATAACCTGGCATGAAAATTTTGCTCATGCAGGTTTTTTTCATGATTTTAATACAGCTAAAAGGGTAGCGGAAACTCATTTATTAGAAACTTTTGGAGCCATAGGCTTCTATAAGATTATTGGTTTTTCTACAGATGAACTTGGATATATAGAAACTAAGAACTAGAGAGCACAATGTGTCTTAGTATTTTTTCATGCGGAATGGAAGCATTTATATAACTGTTTTTGTATTTTTTAAATGGCCCCAGATAATAAATAGTGAGTTCTTTTGATTTTTTGGCAGCCTTTCTTAAAGTTTCTAGTCTTTGTTTGACTCCTTGTTGATTAGCTAGGCTCTCATTAATTATGAATGTTGGAGATATTCTTAAGTTGTCGATTTGACATTTTTGTTTGATTCTAATTAAAAAATAAGAATCTTTTTCTTGAGCAGCTTTGATGTATCGAACCGTAGCTTTTGAATAGTAAACTTTTGTTTCATGCTCGTTGATGAGTGAGTTATTATCTAAATTTTGAAAGTACAAGTCAAGATTTAATTTGTTTCCTGAAGAATCCAAAAAGGTATATTTTTCTCCAGATTTAAACTCTTTATAAAGTTGAACCAGACGACTTAGAGATTTTACATGACTATTGAAGGTCTTTTTCGCTATGTGATTAGAAGTAGTAGATTTTTTAGATCTTATTTCAGTTGAGACTTGCTCTTCTGTTCTTAATGAATTAGTTATTTCTGTAAATGTAGCTGTAACCAAATTAATATCTACTTTAACTGCATTTTTGTCCCGTTCAAATGTATAACTTTCTTCTATCGTTGTTTCTTGAGCCCGTTTCTCATATCGATTTTGTACTACGGGGCAGTTGACTGAATGTACTTGGTCAAAGTTACTGGTTCGGAAATGTGGCTCCTTTGTATAAGGAGACTTACCAAAGTTTATTAGTGTAAGTCCAAATGGGCAATTTTTGTCACATTGGAAATTATGCTTGTTTTTCAATATTTTAGCTAAAGATAAATTGTAAGCATCCATTGGTTCAATATTGTATCCTAATTCAATGCTGTATGCTTCGGGGTATGTATATGACATATCTTACCTCTTGTTTCTAATATTAAATTATCTCTTTAAGAGTTTATCTACCAATTATTATAACATTAAAACATATTACTTCAAAAATGAAAGGAAAAATAATGAATACATTGCCACAAAAACAATTCAAACGGATGAAGCGTAAAGTTGAGGAAGAGACAGCATTAGGGGTCGGTTATTTCGAAGGGATTTTAGAACATATTCCCTCTTATCCACTATCTGAAGCAGTAAAAGAGTTGGCTTTATCTGGCTGGATTACTCCTCATACAGATGTCATCGATGTCCAGAATATGCTTGTTACTGAATCCATAAAACGGATGAATTACCAGGACTTCAAAGAAGTTGCTCCCTACTTATTTTCCTACCCTAGAGAGCAACGGGAGAAGGATTTATTGGTTCGACCAGTAGAGATCTCCAGAGAATATTTTGAGGAGTTAAAAGCTAATGCGGAAGAGCTGTTTCACTTGAAACAAGATCTGGTGCAGGTGCATGATAGGCTGGATGCCAAGATTCAGGAATTGGAAACAGACCGGCTGCCAAATGGTGATCAGGTTATTGGTCTTGACCTGGATGCTGAGGAGGCATTATTACTACGGACTCCTGAAAATGCTCAGGTTGAAGAATGGGAGGTTCGCAAGGACGGTTTGATTACTGATTATCGCTCTGCCCTTCCGGAATACGGCCAGATTGTGGAGGCTTTGTTTGAAATGAATAATCCGGATATTGACACCATTCTATATGAAGAAGTGATCAACTATTCTAAACGAACTTGGCCAGACTCTGATCCGATACAATTTTCAGAAGGTATTAAGGAAATGTTGAATCAGGAAGCCCAACTCGATTCATCTTTTTACCACATCGCACAGTTTGAAACGTTGAATCAAGCCTATGTTTATGGATCGACGTCACCTCTTTTTCAGGAACATTTCCCTAGCTACTCAGATTTTGTTATGAACTATGTAGAAGATAGGGAACGATATGAATTATTCGACTATCGGTCAGAAGCTGTATCTCTGGCTCGGGATATTCTAGAGCCTCGATTAGATGATATTAACCAGATTTTAGGTGCTAAGAATCAGGAATTAATCATTCAAAAGGTAAATGGCTATTTACAAGGTGAAAGCTGGGATCTGGCCTATTTGCGGGATACAAAGGCTGAAGATCGAGAATCGGTTCAGTTCTATCTTGAAAATGAAATCGGGGCTTGGTATAAGGGAAGTTTGACAGAATTAGCTGTTATCCGATTTGAGGATATTGATCTGGAGAATGGCTTCAACGGCCACCAGGAAGCGGTCTATCATATTGATGATAACTTGTTACTTCAGGATAAACTCAAACAAGTCCAGCACCTTATTCCTGATTTAGAGCGATTTGTAGAAGCAGAGGAAGTTGAGAAACAGCTTAACCAGACTCAAGAATTTGCAGCAGAAAAAGAAGTGTCTGGACTTTCATTATAAAGGAGGCGGCAGATGGCATTAACCAAAGAAGCAGCTAAAAATCTATCTATCCTTTCTGTTGCGGAACAGTTGGGAATGGAGCTAAAGCGCACGGGAGCATATAGCTATACGTGGACAGAGCATGATTCGTTTGTAATCGATGCAAGGGAAAATGGTTTTTACTGGAATTCCAGAACTGAATTTGGAGATGTGATTCAATTAGTTCAAACCATACGAGAAGTTTCTTACAAAGAAGCAATGCACTTCTTGGAAACTGGAGAATTTAGGGAAGTAGATTTAGTGGTGCAGACAGCCGTAAAAGAGCCCTTTCACTATAGCTTGGAAAGATATGAGCATTCGGACTTCAATGCTTCTAGAAGCTATCTGAGGACTCAGAGAGGCCTTTCAGATGATACGATAAATTTCTTTTTGAGTCAGGGAAGCATGGCGGAAGCCACTCGAAAAAAAGGAGATTATTTTGAGCCTGTGATAGTCTTTAAGTATAAGGACAACACAGGCTTTTTAGCTGGAGCAAGCCTTCAGGGAGTGGTCGAAAACCGGGTGCACTATCCAGAACGTGGCCGTCTGAAACAAATTATGAGAAACTCAGACGGGCAACTTGGCTTTTCAATTGATATTGGAAAGCCAAAGCGCTTAGTCTTTGCGGAAGCTCCAATTGATCTAATGAGCTACTATGAGCTTCATAAGGCTACTCTTCAGGATGTACGCTTAGTAGCTATGGATGGGGTCAAAGAGGGCATCATTAGCCGACGTTTTATGGAATTGTATGCAGAGATGAACGGTAAATCCTATCAAATAGATCAGAATACTGGAAAAGCTCTAGAAACTGTCGTCAACACAACAGATTATTTCAAAGACGGCCAGCATCAGGATATGATTACACTGGCTGTAGATAATGATGCCGCAGGGCAGAATTTTATTACTCGCTTACAAGAAAAGGGCATTCCGGTACAGATTGCCATTCCACCTATTATCCAGATTGACCAGGAAAAGGAAGATTGGAATGATTTTCTGAAGCGAGGGAATGAGGCTCCTAATGAGCTGGTGCATGTTTACAGCGCAGACGAAGAGTCCTGGCATTACCAGGGCTATTTTTCAAAAGAAGTAGCTCTCGCAAAAGTGCAAGAGCTAACTGAAGATGATGTAAAAGCCTTTGTCTCAGCTAAGCAACTGACAAAGGAAGAAGTCCATCAGGAATATACAAGGATTATCGATCAAGAGAAAGAAAGGGGAAATAGTATGTCGGAAGTACACGAAGCTAGGGCTGAGTATAAATCAGAACGCCTAGAAGCTATTCAAGATAAAGTTGATGGACTAGTGATTCAACCGGAAACACAGGCTCTAATTGATTCTGGAGAGGTCAAGCAGTGGGCTAAGCAGCCAAATATCTACTTCGTAAAAGGGCTACGTCGAGTTGCTTTAGAATTGACGGAGGAAGGGAGATTTGAACCATCTCCTAAATATCGCCCTAATACGGATGAAGAAAAAGAGATAGTAAACAAGTTGCTGTCCAATCAGAAGAAAAGTGAGGATGAGACTCATAAATCAGCCTTGACTCCAGATACTAGCAATCTATCTCCAGAAGATGCGGAATGGCTGAAGCAGAACTGGAACAACATCAGCTTTTCAGTAGAGCCTAAAAAACAGATGGTTATTGATTCAGATAAAACAGTGACCTTTGAAAAACCTTCCAATCCTCTTGGATATTCTAGTAGAGCACTGGAAGAAAATAAGAGCACAGAAAAAGCTCTTGGGAAGTCTCAAGAGCAAAATGTGAATTCAGAGTATCAAAAAAATGAGAGGACCAATGGTAGTCAGGGGTCTTTACAGCCCAAAGCTGAAGGCAGTCCCACACCCGTACCAGAAGTTGGTACCTTTGAACGCTCTGTTACCAGTCGCCCTACGTTATCCTCTCATTTATTATATTTTAGCATAAATGAAGAGTTTCAGTCAAGTAACGATGGCCACTATCATTCGATTTCCTCGCATGAATTAGCTAAATTGAATCGTCCAATTCGTAGTCAAACTATACAGAATGCAGCACGGTATTACTTGGATGAATTGGCCAATTCTAAAATTTATTATGTCACTCCTGATAAGACTGTCCAAGTAAATTTTGAAGAAAAACACTTCATGCACTTGACGGGGATCAAACCACTTGCAGCTGGCCAGACACCTGAAAAAACCTTGCATGACTTTGCAGAAGGAAACGGACGCTTTGATAATATTCTTTTGGCCAACAATGATGCAGCTTTTGACAAGCTCAAAGTGTTATCAGATCTTTCAGTCGCAACAGAAAGCACATCCTTCTATTTTGATGATTTAACTGATCTTCGGCGTTATAATGGCCGTTTTGACAGCCTCATCAAGTCTGATGATAAAGATATTATTTTGCTGTTTAAAGAGCTGGAAGAGGATCATTATATCCCAGTGTCAGTCTTTCAGTCCAGGACAAAACTGGTCAAAGAACTGGAGACAGTGGACAGAATCCCTATTCTTGGTGTTTACCGAGAACGGGAGGGGCAAATAGAGCAGCTATCAATCAATGAAGCGTTGATTGCTGATGGCGGCAAGGAAATGATGGAAAATTTACAAAGACGAGAATTTGAAGAAACAAATTCTAAAGAGGAAATGATTCAAGATAACCCTGAACGAACTCTTCCAAGCTCTGACGAAAAAATTCGCCAGCACAATCGAAAAGATGAGATGGATCGAGACTTGGACGGAGATGGCATTTCAAATTCTGATGAGATGCTGCAGGGGACAGATCCTTATAATGCTGCTTCTAATCTTCATAAAAAGCAAGAAGAGCGAGAAAGGCGAATAGATGCTGAGGTAGCAGCTGGAGCTATTATCACAGAAGCTGTCGCCACTAAAAATTCGGAACGAAGCATCTCTCAGATGGTTGCGGATAAAGATACAAAGGCTCTAGCTGAACACTTGAAAGAAGGAATGAAGAACTATCTGGATTCAGATCAGTTTAAATCTTTCTTAGATACGATGAGCAAGTTTCACAATTACTCACTAAATAATATCCATTTGCTGAAGATGCAAAATCCAAATGTGACTCAAGTTGCTAGTTTCAATAAATGGAAAACTGATTTTGAAAGAACCGTCAAAAAGGGAGCTAAAGCTCTGAAAATTTGGGTTCCTTACCAGGTGAAGACAACAATTCCTGACAAGCAAAAGGAGCTAACCTTTGGTCAACCTGAAAAAGAAATGGATCAGAAGGAGATCACTGTTACTCGCTTTAAGCTAGGAAATGTCTTTGATGTTTCCCAAACAGAAGGAAGAGAATTGCCCAAAGCCGTTCATGAATTGACCGGAAGTGTCAAAGATTATGAAGATCTGTATCGAGCAGCTAAAGCTGTTTCAACGGACAATCAGGTTCCCATCAGTTTTGAAGAAATTAAAAGAGAGAACACTAGTGGTTATTACTCTCCAAGTGAAAATCGAATTGTTATTTCAAAAGAATTAAAAGGTGAAGAACATATCCTAAAAACAATTTTTCATGAAATGGCTCATGCCGATTTACACAAAGGATCCAATGCACAATATGGAGATGACCAATACCGCAAGCAAGAATTGCAAGCGGAGAGTGTCGCCTATGTTGTAGCTAGTCATTTTGGTTTCGATACGAGTAGCTATAGTTTTGGCTATTTGGCCATTTGGGCGAAAGATAAAAATGGATTTGAAGATATGGTAGAGCAACTGCAGGTTGTCCAAAAGGAAGCAAAAAGTTTGATTGATCGGATGGATGCTAAGCTGGAATTGGTGAAAAATAAAACAGTTGTAAAAGATAAATTTGCAGATAAGCTCCAGCAGGCAAAAGAACAATCTGAGAAGCTGAGTAATCAAAAGGCCGAGGCTGTAAAGCAGGTGGAGGAAAAAAAGTCCCTGAGCAGCCCTCACTAATGGAGGCGCTGATTCGTCGGAAGAAAAACAAAAAAGGAGAAACGGAAGATGATTGAACATCTAAAACAAGAAACTTTTGATATTTTGATGGATATATTCTTTGAGAATAGCGAGACAGATTCACCAAAAATTGATGAGGTGAACCAGCACATTTCTCGCAAAGAATGTCTCTACATTCTTCGTAGAGATATGCGGATCAAATCAAACTATGAACTAGAAGAAGCAGAAAGTTATCCAGTTGCACTTCAAGAAATTGAGGGTATGAGTGATGAAGTATTCGAGAAACTAAGGGATGAAATTCTTAAAATGGAGCCAGCAAATGATATAGCTTTTCTGCTTCAAACTTTAAAATGATTAAATGAGCTTTCCCTCGTGATATAAAAATTCCTGCTTGCAGGGATTAGGGGATTGGGGATTTCCCCAAAAGTTTAAAAAGTCAAGAATGGTCAGTTTTAGAAGCTGACCATCTCTGACCTTTTTAAAAACAGCATTTGGGTACCCAAGTGCTAATCTTGCCAGAAGAAAAGGGCCCTGAGGGCCTCAAGCGAAAAATGCCAGAATGGAGGTGGCTATTTTTGAAAAGTGAAGAGAAACGAAAACGGATGATCCAGAAAAAAATTCGATTGACAGAAGAAGAGGCTCGGTTCATTTCGACCAAAGTTTTAGAATCTGGAATGACGAATTTTAATGCCTTTGCCCGAATTATGTTGATTATGGGCGAGGTCAAAATCTTAAATTTTGAAGAATTAAGAAAGCTACGTAAGGAAATAAATCGGATTGGAGTCAATGTCAATCAAATTGCAAAAAAGGTCAATGAAGATGACCAGGTTAGTCTAAATGAGTTGAGTCAGATTCTTGAGTTGCAAAAAGATTTGAAAGAGACAGTCAATCAATTTATTCAAAAACAAGAAAATCAAACAAAGGAACAAGACAGATGGTTGTAACAAAAGTTCTGCAGATAAAAGGAGTGGCTTCTTTGGGGCGCTCTACAAAATATATCGAGGACGAAGCAAAAACAGTCGAGCTGACCGATATAAAAAGTTTGACCAACGCTTTACGCTATATTGAGAATCCCTCAAAAACAAGTTTACTAGAGAAAGATAAACAACTAGAATTTCCAGCAGTGGTCAAAGATGGCCGGGTGGTTAAGCAGCTTGTTTCTACTTATGGTATCACAGATGCCAGTACAGCGACGGAAGAATTTCTTTTGACAAAAAAGAATGCGGCTCAGCGAAGAGGAACAAAAGAATTATCGGACATTCAAAATCCGAATCGAGTTTTGGCTCATCATATCATCCAATCATTTTCTCCAGAAGATGATTTGAGTCCGCAAGAAATTCATGAGATTGGCCGCAAAACGATTTTAGAATTGACCGGCGGTCAACATGAATTTGTCATTGCGACCCACATGGACAAAGGGCATATTCATAATCACATCATTTTCAATTCTACAAACTCGGTTACGCTAAACAAATTTCGCTGGCAGAAAAATACTGCTAGAAGCCTATTCAATATTTCAAACAAGTATGCAGATCTTGCTGGAGCTAAAATTTTAAAAGAGCGATTGTGGACTAATCGAAAATCCTATCATGCTTATCGAAAGAAAAATTCTTTTCGTTATGAGATTAAATCTCGATTGGATTTTCTTTTGCAACAATCAACTTCTCTTGAGGATTTTAAACTCAAAGCCCAGGCTTTAGATCTTATTCTTGATACGACAGGCAAAGAAGTAAAATACCGGTTGGCTGATCGGGACCAAACTAGAAATGTCCGTGATCGTACTTTGTCAAAAAAGGGAAATTATTCTTTGGAGAAAATTTCTGAGAGAGTTGTTGCTAACGAGGTGACCTTCTCTGTCGATGAAATTAAATCTGAATATGAAAAAATGGTCGCAGAGCGAGACGATGATTTTGAAATGAAAATCACAGTTGAAGAATGGCAGGTGATGGAAGAAACCAAGAATGGCATTTATATTGAAATGGAATTTGGGCTCAGGAATAAGGGAACTATTCTCATTCCTGCTCATCAGGTCGAGAAAGTGGAAGATGGTTCTTATGAAATTTTTATCCGGAAGAATGATTTCTATTATTTCGTTAATCCGGAACATGCGGATAAGAATAGATACATGAAAGGAGAAACAGTTGCTTCCCAGTTGTCTTACGATAATGGGGAAATGATTGTCCGGAAGAATCCTAAAATTTCAACTCTAGATCAACTCGTACGTGAGTATAACTATTTATCCGCTCATGGTGTAACCGAAGGACAACAATTTGATGACTTGCTAAATCGTTTTGAAGAAGAGCTAGAGGAGGTCGATAAGATGCTTGATAAATTAGATCGACGTTTGGGTGATCTAAATAAAATTCAGTCAGCCTTCCTTGCCCTAGAGTCAAGAGAACCCCAGGAAGCAAGACTGGCTGAATCTATTTTAAAAGACTTTAAAGTGGATCCTAGCACTCGCAAAGCAGAAATTGATAAACTTGTCAAAGAGGCAACCTTCGAGCGCCAGGCATTGCATCAAAGAGTAGAATCTATCACAAAAGATTACAAGCTCCATCAGGATATTGAAAAGAATGTAGAGCAACGCAAGGAGAGAGAAACCTTATTGTAAAATATTTATAAATATCATTATAATTATATTGACAAATATAATTATAATGATATAATAGAGATATAGACAAAGGAGACAGAATATGATAAATAAAGAAATTCAAGTAATGTCGCTAGAAAAATTTCTCGGTTTGAAAGGATTAAGCTTCCCAATTAGTGATTATCTAGATGACAAGTGGCGAGGTAATAGACATTTTTTGAGTGGAAAGCAAAGAGAAAAATTTTCAAAAGATGCCAGAAGAATCATTGATGAGTACCATGAACAAAGAAATGAAGCTATTAAAGAATATAATGCTTTGGTAGAAAGTGGTAAATTTAGACCACCGACTAATATAGAGAAATCTTTGGAAACAGCTCAAGGGCATCCAGATAATCGGTCAGTACAGGCTGCTAGGAGAATGTTGGCTAAGAGGGGGTATGATTGGAGAACAGGCCTGCCGAACAATAAGACTTGTAGTGCTTGAATATTTACAAAAAAGAACGTAATCAAGAGAATTAAGGAGATTCATCATGAAAATTATTACTTTTGCTGCTATAAAAGGCGGTGTTGGAAAAAAACAACTTTGACATTTAATTATGGGGAATGGCTGGCTAAGAAAGGGCATAAGGTTCTTCTGATAGACTTGGACCATCAGTGTAATTTGACCCAGTGCTATAATATTTACGAGAGCAAGAATACGATTGCTAATGCTTTCAAAGGCGGTGATGTGGATATTAAGCAAGTCAAGGAAAATATCAGTCTGATTCCAGGATCAGTTCAGCTGGACACGGTGGAACGAGATCTGGAGAATAGCGACAAGAAAAATATGTTACTTTATCTCTGGTTAGAAGATAACTACGATAAGAAGCAGCTGGATCAGTTTGACTATATATTGATCGACTGTAGGCCAGATTTTGCGACAGCTACCAAAAATGCGGTTGCGGTTAGCCATGCTATCATTAGTCCACTGACTCCTTCTGAATTTGGCTATAATGCTAAGTTCAATCTATCTACTCGACTAGAAGCTTTCCGAAAGGATGTTATTGACTATCGGACTAGGGAATCTTATATCACAGCCGAACTTTATTTCCTGGCCAATATGATCCGACCAAACTATGGATCCTCCTGGGATCTGCTGGAGGCTCTGGGATTGGAAGCAAAAGAAAAGGGGACGGATAACCTTTTAGGGATTGTACCAGCAAAAGAACTATTCAATCATTCCACGATTGATAAGGTCTCTATTGCAGATATGAGAGAAAATCCAAAGCTTTATCAGAAACACAAAAAGTTTTTTAACGAGCTCGAGCATACTTTTTCAAAAATTTATGATACAATATAATTATATTTATAAACACAATTACAATTATAAACATAATTAGAAGGAGATTATCATGGCATTTACCCCTAAGGAAAAAGAAATATCACAGATCATTGAAGCGAGCAGCCAACCTGATCAGACTCCAAATGGAGTCGCAGTTGAGTTTGAAAGGTTTGAGCGTAAGAAGCAATTTCAATTCACTTTGAAACCTAGTAATCGAGAGAAACTGGATAAAGTGGCTAAAGCAGCTGGTGCAAAGTCGGCCTCGGATTATCTTGATAAGTGGTTGGAGAGTTTATAATAAGGAGAAATTATGGATTTAATCACGAGACTCTTGGCAGAGAGAGAAGGGAAAGTACATGGTGGTATTTATGACATCACACAGAAACGCTTTGCTTATAATTCTAATCGGATCGAAGGGAGTCGTCTGACAGAAGAACAGACTAGCTTAATTTATGAGACAAAGACGATCGCAAATATTGATGCTAAAGGAATCAAAATTGATGATCTGGTAGAAATGAATAATCATTTCAAGTGCTTTGATTATATCTTAGATACCGTTAACGAGCCACTGACAGAGAACTATATTAAAACACTGCATCGGATTCTAAAAAGTGGAACAAGTTCGGAGCATAACCCGATAGCTCCAGTTGGTCGTTATAAAGTTTTACAAAATGAGGTGGGAAAAATTGCGACAGCTTCTGTCGAACAAACTGAAGATGAGATGCTTTCTTTGCTGCTTGGTTATGACTTAAAAGAACAGAAAGATTTGAATTACTTAACAAGCTTTCATGCACAGTTTGAAAGAATCCATCCTTTCGCAGATGGTAATGGTCGAATAGGTCGGTTACTTTTGTATAAACAGTGTTTGAAAGAAGGGCTTACACCCCTAATTGTAGATGATCTTAATAAGGCAACTTATTATTCAGCACTTGAAGCGTTTCAGGTTCAAGATAACAGACAGCCGTTATTTGATTATTTTCAATCGGAGCAACATTTTTATACGAATTATCTCAAAAATAAAGGATTTGAAGGGGCTATCAATGATGAGAAAGCTGGTGACTTTATAAAAAAGTCAGAGAAATTGGAGCAGTTTAAGCAAAAGGCAGAAGAAGAACATCCTCAAAAAAGCCATCTCAAAGAAGAGAAAGGTCTATATTTATAACTATAAATATAATTACAAATATAAAAAATCATTATTCTTTTTATTGCAAAATATGCTATACTAGTTGTGAGGTGATAACCCTAACAACCACCTTGAGTCTGGTTTTATACCAGGCTTTTATTTACTCTGAAATAGAAAATTTGAACTCTTGGGCTAAAATAATTATAATTTCTTAGTATGATTATTTTAGTCCAGGAGTATTTTTAGTTTGGATACGAAGATTATTGATGAAAGAGATTTTGTGGAGAAATTTAAAGAGAAAAACCTAGAAGGATTCCATAAATTTGTAAGTGATTATGATAAATTTATGTCTCCTATCATGCGTGCGAGGGGTTATAAATTTGTAAACTATGCTGAAAGAACAGTGACTTTCACTTTTGGTCAAGTCACATTTTCTAGAAAACGCTGGTATAAAAAAGGGAAGTGTCGAATTCCAGTGGATGAGAAGCTGGGATTAGAAAAGCGAGCTGCTTACTCAAAAGAGTTGCTTTACAAAATTACGAGACTGGCTACGATGATGCCCTATCGGAAAGTTGTGGAAGTGATTGAGCTGATGTATCAAGTGTATATCACTAAAGATACTGTGCTAAAGGCAATTCAATTGGCGGACGAACTGTTAGTTGAGAAAGAAAATTATCGATTTTATCAAGAAGAACTGATGGTCAAAAAGATTGAAGTACCAGTCATTTATCTTGAAGGCGATGGTTTATGGATAAAAGTTACTGAACAAGAAAAAGAACGAAGGAACAAAGACATAGCGCATTTTGTGATTCACACAGGTTCAGAGCGACAAGGAAACAGAACCATTCTAAAAAATAAGGTTGAAATTGTATCTCAAAATAATCGAGTTGCTAGAGAGAAGGTTATTGATTATATTTATAACCATTATGAAATTAATCAAAACACTTTGCTGGTGACAAATTCGGATATGGGGCATGGCTATACACCTTATATTTTCCAAGAAATAGCGAAAGGATTGAAAATAAAGAAGCATGAGCATTTTTGGGATCGATTTCATTTGAATATGGAAATAAAAAAGTCAGTCTATTCTTATTCAAGTGAGCTTTATGATCGTTTTTTGGAAGCAATCAAAAACAACAGTAAAAAGATGCTTAGAAGTGCCATTGATACTCTAGAAGCATTAGTATTGAATACTCAGGACGAAAAGAAGTTTGAAAGTTTTATAAGTTTTAAGAAAAGGATCTTACTAAACTTTCAATACACTCAAAGTCCTAAACAAAGAAATATAGAAATAGACAGCTTAGGGATTATGGAGAGCCAGCATCGGAAAATTAGTTACCGAATGAAGAATAGAGGAATGTATTGGTCTCTTGAACATGCGGATACCATGTCTCATATCATTTTGTTGTCTCATAACCAGATAAGAGAGCTATTTTTTGGTAATTGGAGAAAAGAATATGAAAAATACCGCTCAGAGGGAATGAGCGGTGCTAAGGTGAAGGAAAAAATGAATCGGGTTCCACGTAGTCTAGGTCTGATGGTTGATGCTTCTTGGAAGGGCCATAGGCATAGAGAACGGGATCGATTTCTTAATAAAAAAGTAAGAAAATAATTAGAAAAAACGCTTAAAAACAGCTTAAATTCTTGACTTGTAAGAGTTATTAGTGTATAATATTCTTATAATAAAAAAAGAGGCACGCAGCAACGTACCTCTCATAAAGATAAACAATTAGGGCTTGTTTATCAGTAAGATTAATACTATCAGAAATTTTAGTAGATGTCAAGGCTGAGCAAGTAAATTGTTTAGCCTTATTTTTATATTTCCTGTTTTTGATATATTTTTTTGAAACCTCAGAAATCCAGACACATACTACAGAAGAAAAGTTCTTGACAATCAATCAAAGGTATGGTATGATTAAAAAGATTTTGGACTTGAAGGGAGTGAAAAAAATGTCAAAAACAGTAGTACGCAAGAATGAATCTCTTGACGACGCGCTTCGTCGTTTCAAACGTGCGGTTACTAAAGCTGGTACTCTTCAAGAAACACGCAAACGTGAATTCTATGAAAAACCTTCTGTAAAACGCAAACGCAAATCAGAAGCAGCTCGTAAACGTAAAAAATTCTAATTAGTAGAATGGGGAAACAGTCAGTTTGGCTGTTTTTTTCGGCTCTTTTTCTACAACAAAACAGGCTCCATAATCCCTGCGGTGGATTTACCCACTACAGAAATTATAGAGCCTCTTTTTTGATATTCAAAGCGATGAGAATACGTTTTTTAAAATTGTCAAAGTTTCGAAATCCGAAAGCGTTGCGTTTGATAACTTTGATGAGGTTGTTAATAGCTTCTAGTTTTGCGTTAGAATAGGGTAATTCCAGGGCGTTGATAATCTTCTCTTTATCTTTGAGGAAGGTTTTAAAGACAGTCTGAAAAAGAGGATGAACCTGCTTTAGATTGTCCTTAATGAGTCCGAAAAATTTGTCAGGCTCCTTATTCTGAAAGTGAAAAAGCAAGAGCTGATAGAGATTATAGTGGTGTTTCAAGTCTTCTGAATAGCTCAACAGCTTGTCTAGGATTTCTTTATTGGTTAAGTGCATACGAAAAGTAGGGCGATAAAAACGTTTATCACTCAGTTTACGGCTATCCTGTTGAATGAGTTTCCAGTAACGCTTGATAGCCTTGTATTCAAGGGATTTTAGTTCAAATTGATTCATGATTTGAACACGCACACGACTCATAGCCCGGCTGAGATGTTGTACAATGTGAAAGCGATCAAGTACAATTTTTGCATTCGGAAAAAGCTGTTTAGCTAAGTCATAGTAGGGACTAAACATATCCATAGTAATGATTTTCACTTGACATCGGACTGTCCTATCATATTTAAGAAAGTGATTTCGAATGATAGCTTGTGTTCTTCCTTCAAGAACAGTGATGATATTGAGATTATCAAAATCTTGTGCAATAAAATTCATCTTTCCCTTAGTGAAGGCGTACTCGTCCCAAGACATAATCTTTGGTAGACGAGAAAAATCATGCTCAAAGTGAAAGTCATTGAGCTTGCGAATGACAGTTGAAGTTGAGATGGAAAGTTGATGGGCAATATCAGTCATAGACGTCTTTTCAATTAGCTTCTGAGCAATTTTTTGGTTGATGATACGAGGGATTTGGTGATTTTTCTTGACGAGGGGAGTCTCAGCGACCATCATTTTTGAGCACTGATAGCACTTGAAACGACGCTTTTTCAGGAGAATTCTAGTAGGAATACCGGTTGTTTCAAGGTAAGGAATTTTAGAAGATTTTTGAAAGTCATATTTCTTCATTTGATTTCCGCAATCAGGGCAAGATGGGGCGTCGTAGTCCAGTTTAGCGATGATTTCTTTGTGGGTATCCCTATTAACAACATCTATAATTTGGATATTAGGGTCTTTAATGTCTAGTAATTTTGTGATAAAATGTAATGGTTCCATATGATTCTTTCTAATGATGGTTTGGTCGCTTTTCATTATAGATTATATGGGACTTTTTTTCTACAATAAAATAGGCTCCATAATATCCATAGGGGATTTACCCACTACAAATATTATAGAGCCCTTTTTTATTTTAGAAATTTTAGCTAATAAATTAAAGATAAAGTTTTTTGGAAAATGACAGATTTCCTAAGACAAAAAATAAGAAAAGAAATTTAGTATAGCGATTGCAATCTTTGTCCTTGAATCCGCTTTATAACTCTTATTTTGTGGTATAATCATGATAATATAGATTAAAAGGGGGATATATGAAAAATACAATGACGAGGATTCTTAATTTTCTTCTGAATTTCAAATTCAAACTATTGAAATATTTATTGAAAAGACCATCATGGAGTAGTAATGTTAGAATTGTTGAATGGTACAAAATATTTATAGCCAGTATATGGGTACTGTATCTTGCACTTGAGATCGAACAATTTAAACGCTTTGCTTTGCCTATCTATAAATTTATATCTAATTATAATTTTTTAAAAGATATTATTTCGATTTTGTATGTGAATCGTGTAATACTATTGTTAGCACTGACTATACCAACAATACTGTTCTGGTTTTTAGACATAATTTTTAAAAAAGTTAGTTATAAGAAACTGGACCCAGGGCTATTTCCGGAATATGACTTGGATGACTATCCTTATCAAACTCATCTGGTGGAATTTTTAAATAGTCCAGACTCTATTCATAATGTCTTCTGGCTAGATGGTTCTTGGGGGAGTGGGAAAACATTTTTTGTAAAGACGTTTTTTGAAAATCAAATTTACAAAAAGAAAGAAATCTACTATATTTCCTGCTTTGGGATCAAAACAAGAGAGCAAGCCGAGAAAATATTGATCAATGAAATAGAAAAACAATCCATACTCGGAAATTTGGACTTTATTCCACTTGTTGGAGGAGTTTTTAAATGGTTCTTTAAAACAGTTGGAACGGATTTGATGAAGCGAGATTCTATCATTATTTTTGATGATTTCGAACGGGTCTCATATGCAGCAAAATCAGATAACCCTTCAGATGCAGCAAAATCAGATAACCCTTCAGATTACAATGATTTATTGGGTTATATTGACTATCTTTCTGAGAATAAAAAATTTAAAATTATTGTAATTTTAAACATTGAGGAAATTGGGTCAGCAAAGAAGATTATTTATAATAAATTTAAGCTAAATCATAATCGAATGGTATCTACAGAAGAAGTCATAGATAACATTTTGAAAAAGAGTAAATTGAGAGATGATGACTTTGGAAAAATGTTATCATTGATTTTTAAAATTTATTATGTAGATAAAAATTATAGAGAGGTACAGGAAAAAAAACAACAAATGAAAGAAGAAAAATTGAGCTTGAGAGAATTTCAAAAGTCATTAGAAGAACTTTCAAATAAAACTGATGAAAGCGAGAAAGCAGACTATGTTATCAATTGGATGAATGGTCGTATGGGAATCGAGAGTATACTTATGTCGCTTGTGAAGTATTTTAAATATAAACCGATAAATTTAGATATGGAATATCTGTATAACATCTTGGAGAGTGATCTTTATCAGTTTACGATTGATAAAGAGATTCTAGAAGAGGAATATTCTAGTATTGCTTCGTAAAATATTATCGAAGTTATTGATAAGAAAAAATCATATTTTGAAGAGTTGTTATATTTTTTGTGGGAGGAAGGTTCGGAAATAAAAGAGTTAAGAACCTTGGGGTATGGATACAATCAAAATCACGATTTAGAATTTAGAATCTCTAAAGAATATCCTTACAAAGAATCAGAATACGATAAAGCAAAACGATATTTCGAAATAAGAAAATATGAAGAAGATTGGAATAAAATCTTTTTCTGATTGTGTAAGACTTGTTTTATTCCTGCCACAGCGTTTCTTATTGACTTTATATCGGTTATAGTAATCATAAGCAGAGTGGCCCTCTTTCAGATAGTTGATGACAGTGTAGATTGTCTGTTTTGATCTTCCTAGTGCGTTCGCGATATCTGAAACTTTTATGTTTTCTTGATAGTAAGCCTCTATCATTATAAGCTCGTTTGTGGTAAAATGAGTATAGGTCATTTATGTTAGTTCCTTTCAGACAAATGTGGTAGTTTATCTGAGCCTAACATAGATGGCTTTTTCTGTCTAGCTTAATTTTACAAATTGGGAAACGATAAAATATAGTTATCTGAATCATTAAGAAAAAAATAAATATTTAGATAATGGTAAGTTTTAGAATACTTGAAAAATATTTTTTCAAAAAAATTTAAGAAAATCTTAAGGAATGAGGTTTACATGTTGTAAATTGTATCATTGAAAAAAGATTACGGCTTATTTAAATTAAATGCAATAATATAATTTGAAAAAAATTGACATATAGATTAATTGACGGTAAAATAGTTAAGATAGTCGAATTAATTGATTTGCGAAATAATTCGATATAAGGATTAATCTGATGTATCAAATTTTATTATAGTAGAAGGATACAATAATGAAAAAACTGAAAGTGATGGTTGTTTTTGGAACACGACCAGAAGCTATTAAAATGGCTCCTTTAGTGTTGGAATTGCAAAAACACAGTGACAGCATTGAGACGATCACAGTTGTAACAGCTCAGCACCGTCAAATGCTAGATCAAGTTCTCGAAACGTTTAGCATCAAGCCACATTATGACTTAGATATTATGGGGCAAAATCAGTCCCTCTTAGATATTACCGGAAAAATTTTAGAAAAGTTTGATCCAGTTGTTAAGCAAGAACTTCCAGATATAATTCTTGTTCATGGAGACACAACAACAACTTTTGCAGCAAGTTTAGTTGCTTTCTATAATCAGGTACGTATCGGACACGTTGAAGCTGGCCTAAGGACCTTTGATAAGTATTCTCCTTTCCCAGAAGAAATGAATCGTCAGATGACAGATAACCTTGCGGATCTTTATTTTGCTCCAACTAGTGAGAGTAAAGAAAATCTCCTCAAGGAAAATCACCCTGAGTCTGCTATTGTTATTACGGGGAATACAGCCATTGATGCTTTGAAATTAACCATTCAATCGGATTACTATCATGAAGTTCTAGATCAATTGGATCCAGATAAGAAACTTGTATTGGTAACCATGCACCGTCGTGAGAATCAAGGTCAACCAATGAGAAATGTCTTTACAGCTTTACGTGAGATGGTCGATCTTCATCAGGAAATTGAAGTTGTCTATCCTGTTCACCTTAGCCCTGCCGTGCAAGAAGCAGCAAAAGATATCTTAGCAGGTCACAATCGTATTCACTTGATTGAACCTTTAGATGTACTTGATTTTCATAATTTGGCTTCAAGAAGCTATTTTATCATGACCGACTCTGGAGGTGTCCAGGAAGAGGCACCTTCTCTTGGGAAACCTGTCCTCGTCCTTCGTGACACGACAGAACGTCCAGAAGGAGTTCGTGCAGGAACCTTGAAGCTAGTTGGTACGGATCCGGTACGTGTGAAAAAATCTATGGCAGCACTCTTAACAGATGAAACTCTCTATAGACAAATGTCTCAGGCACCGAATCCTTATGGAGATGGAAGAGCATCTAAACGAATCGTTCGTGCTATACAACATTATTTTGGAATGGCTGAATCTGTATCTGAATTTAAAGAGGGGGATGAGGCGTAATGAAAAAATGGAATAAATTTAGGAATTGGCTCCTTGCTTTTCTGGGGTGTGAGTCGCTTCTTTTAGGGCTTTCTTTTTTCTTTGCTCGAGAGATTATTTTAGAACAAATTTTGTTTTTAGCTTTGGCTTTGTTTTCAGTATTGGTCTTATCTGATCTTTTGCTTACGTGGACCCTTATCTTAACATTTGGGCTTGGACTTATTGCTTTGGTTGCAGGTATAGTTTATATCCCAATCATTCAACTGGTCTTCTTATTAGTCAGTTTTCCACTTTTGATTGGGATTCTGCTTAAAGTTCGTTACTATTTCTTCAAGGTAGCCTCAAAAGTACAAGAACAAGAAGACGCAGCTCGAGCTGATTACCAAGCTATGGTAACTGCACAAAGTAATGTGACGGTACAGTCTTTATTGATTCATTGGGCGCATGAAGATTTGTTCTTCCAGATTAAACCTAAAGAATATAACCAGATGCTCAGTCGCATTCAAGAGGTAATTTCTCAGAAATTGAGTGACAACGATAAGCTCTATTATGTTTCAGATGGTAGTTTTCTCGTTCTATCTAGTAGTAGCCAACATTCTTTGAAAGAACTCTATTTGAGTGGTTTGCAGGATAAACTAAGCAGTTTAGTTTTTCATGGAGAAGATGGCAACCAAGGAATTCAATTCCAAACAGGTTACCTGGTGATTAACTCTGATAATAGAAGTAAATACCAAAACTACTCGGATGTTGCCAGTCATCTCAAGCGTCAATTAGAGACAGATGTAATTGTAGAATATTAGGAGGGAAACATGACTCTAACCGATATATTTTTTGGCATTGCTTTGGGACTCAGTCTCACCTTTGGCATTTGTTTTATCATATTATTTATTGCATACAATATTCTTTACCATCGAGTGAATAAAAATTTTAAGGCGGTGAATCATGATTAGTCAAATGTTAATGATTTTTACTCTGCTTACTATTTGGATTTCTCTAGCTTGGGGGGTGGTAATTCTCTTTTCAGCAGTACACTTTTGGTTTAAACACAGTGATTTTCGTGTGGATACATCGCCACTGCCTTATTACCCTAAGGTTACCATTGTTGTACCTGCCCATAATGAGGATGTGGTTATTGCGCAAACGGCAAAAGCTATCTTAGATATGAATTACCCTCACGATCGTGTGGAGTTACTCCTGTTTGCGGATAACTGTTCGGACAACACCTATTCAGAGTGTTTGTCTGTACAAGCCATGCCTGAATATGCTGGCAGAAATCTTACTATTATCGATCGTACTGGTACGGGAGGAAAAGCTGGTGTTCTAAACGATGCTTTGCAGATGGCAACAGGTGAATACATCTGTGTCTATGATGCAGATGCCATGCCTGAAAAAATGCCTTATATTTCCTGGTCAAAGAAGTGATGAAAGACCCAGAACGCCACGTGGCATCCTTCGGTCGGAACAAGACCCGAAATGCCAATCAAAATTTCTTGACTCGTTGTATCAACCAAGAAATCGTTGTTACTCAACGGGTGCACCATGTTGGGATGTGGCATCTCTTTAAAATTGGGCGTATTCCAGGAACCAACTTTATCATTCAAACCGACTTTGTAAAGAGTATCGGTGGTTGGAAGAATGGTGCCTTGACTGAGGATACCGATATTTCCTTCAAAATCATGCAGAGTGGGAAATTGATCGCCCTTGCTTATAACTCAGAGGCCTTCCAACAAGAACCTGAGACTTTAAAGAGTTACTATATGCAACGAAAACGTTGGGCTAAAGGAAACTACGAAGTTGTTTTATCAAACTTTAAGCATTTATTTGACAGAGCAAACTGGCGTGTTAAACTAGAAGTTTTTAACTATTCGTGTGTTTTCTTTTGGTTTAACTTTGCCATTGTCCTATCGGATTTGATTTTCCTAGCGAATGTGCTAGCAATCTGTCTGAACCTATTCTTCCCAGATGTCAGAGTTCCATTTGCTTTTGATGCGGATAATATCTACATTGCCCAGTTCATGCTCTTCAACTGGATTCTCATGATTGGTCTGTATCTGATGCAGATTATGATTGCATTGGCAAGTCAATTTGGACAAGCTACTACGAAGCAAATCTGGTTAGCCTTGGTAGCCTATTTCTCTTATGCACAGATGTTTATCGTTGTATCCGTTGATTCCATTTCTTCAATCGTGTTGGATAAAGTACTCCGACGAAAAGAAACCAAGTGGGTTAAAACTAAACGATTTGCAGGATAGGAGGTTCTATGAAAACGAATAAATTACAATATGTCTGGTTTGTGCTCATCCTTTCTATCTTTTGTTTAACCTTGTTTTTGGCAAGAGGAAGGACTAAAATTGAGATGCGTAATCGAATTTACAGCCAGTGGAGTGAACAGTTCCTTGTTACAAAAGGTGATCAGTCCTATGTCCGTACGACGAATGACTCTGAGGAAACAACAGTTCTATCAGAAGCGCAAAGTTACGGAATGCTCATAACAGTTCTAGCAGCCCAAAAAGGGCAAGCAACACAAGCAGATTTTGATAGTCTTTATCGCTATTACCAGAATCATCGTATCGAAGGAACGCAGTTGATGTCTTGGAAACAAGTGATCAAAAATGGTAGTGAAACGGTTGAGAAACAAAACGCAACTGATGGGGATCTCTATATTGCCTATTCCTTGATTGAAGCTGCTAAACAGTGGCCAGATAAAGCACAGGAATACGAAGGTCAAGCCCAAAGTATTTTGATTGATATTCTTCGATTTAATTATAACGAGGAGACCGGTGTTCTAAAGGTAGGAAATTGGGCAGAAAAAAATACGAATTTTTACTATTTGATGAGAACATCTGATACACTACCTCATTATTTCCAAGTATTTTATAATCTAACTGGAGATAAACAATGGCTAAATATTAAAGATAAAATGCTTGATCAACTGGAGCAAATCAGTTCTCATTCTGATACTGGACTTTTGCCAGACTTTATCTGGGCTGAGAAGTCAGGGGCGCGCCTTGTTGATGCTAACACAATTGAATCTCAATACGATGGGGCATATTCTTATAACGCTTGTCGTTTGCCTTATCACTTGTCACAGAGCCAGGATGAAAGAAGTCAAAAAATCGTTCAAAAGATGATGAACTTCTTTATGAAAGAGCAACGCATTTATGCCGGATATGACTTGAATGGAACTGCCCTCAATCAATACCAGGCAGGTAGTTTCTTGGCGCCGATTACCTATGCTTCTGATAAGGGAGAAGGTTATCTGAAACTTCTTCAACAAAATAAATACATTTTCACACAAGATTTACCTTTGGATAATTACTATGATGCAACGATGATTACCATGATTGCTCTAGAGATGTTCTAGGATGAAAAGAGAGGGCTAGTTTTACTGGCTCTTTTCTACCATTTGTCAAGTCTATCAAGGCTTTAAGTGAAAAATGAGATAAGACAGTAGTTATTCCGAGGTTACTGTCTTATTTTTAACACTTTTTGAGCCATAAAAGGGCATGCAAAAAAAACACCTCATCTGGTATTTTTTTCTACCATTTGTCAAGTCTGTCAAGGCTTTAAGTGAAAAATGAGATAAGACAGTAGTTATTCCGAGGTTACTGTCTTATTTTTAACACTTTTTGAGCCATAAAAGGGCATGCAAAAAAAACACCTCATCTGGTATTTTTTGAAACAAGGTGTTCCAATAATACGGCATAGACAGCCTTATCGAT